>NZ_JBSFHO010000041.1:0-72406 GCF_053597075.1 Streptomyces sp. NPDC001514 | reverse complement strand
ATTTTTGGCACGCTGTTGAGTTCTCAAGGAACGGACGCTTCCTTCGTACTCACCCTCTCGGGCTTTCCTCCGGGCGCTTCCCTTCGGTGTTTCCAGCCTAGCAGATCCGATTTCCGTTTCTGCCACCCGCTGGAGCGGGCTGCCGGGCCGTTCTTCGCTTTCGCGCTTTCCCTTTCCGGCGGTTCCGACTCTATCAGATCCTTTCGGGCCTGATTCCCAGTCAGAGGGGGGTGTCTTCCCGGCCGTCCGGCCGTTCCGACGAGTGAGACTTTAGCGGAATCTCGGCCCCCGACGCTAATCGGGCTGCGTTCGTTCGAACGCGGATTCCTCATTTCGCAAAAGCGCACGCAAAGCGCGGCGACAGAATATCGCTCGCTTGGAGTGGTTCTTGCGGAATGGCTGTCCGGGGCCGACCGGAGTCGGGTGCTCACGTCGGACAACCCGGAGAACACTACGGATCAGGGTTCCTCATGTCAACCCCAGACCTCAGGGCGTATCCTCGACCGCATGACTACGCATGCGCGCACCCAGCAGTGGTGGGCCGCCTGACGGCGGCCGGCAGACACGCATGCGCTCAACGGCCGCCGCTTCGGCGGCCGTTCGCGTTTCTCCCTCCGGGGGCCTCGGTCGCTGATGGCGGCGGCTCCGACAGGTACAGGAGAGGGAGACAGAGATGGCGCGGATCTTCAGCGGGGTCAAGCCGACGGGGCACCTGACGTTGGGCAACTATCTCGGGGCCGTACGACGGTGGGTCGAGGTGGATCAGCATCGGGCGGACGCGCTGTTCAGCGTCGTGGATCTGCATGCGCTGACGGTCGAGCACGATCCGGCGCGGGTACAGAGGCTCAGTCGGCAGGCGGCGACGCTGTTGCTGGCGGCGGGGCTGGATCCCGAGCGGTGCACCGTGTTCGTCCAGAGTCATGTGGATGAGCACGCCCGGCTCTCGTATCTGCTGGAGTGCACGGCCGCGGACGGCGAGATGCGGCGCATGATCCAGTACAAGGAGAAGGCTGCGCGGGCGCGGGCAGCCGGGGAGAGCGTGCGGCTATCACTGCTGACGTATCCCGTGCTGATGGCGGCGGACATCCTGGCGTACGGGACGGACGAGGTGCCGGTCGGGGACGACCAGGCGCAGCATGTCGAGCTGACCCGGGATCTGGCGGTGCGGTTCAACCAGCGGTACGGGCATGTGTTCACGGTGCCGAGGGCCACACATCCGGAGGTCGGGGCGCGGGTGATGGATCTGCAGGACCCGGCGTCGAAGATGGGGAAGTCGCACGAGAACGGGGCCGGGATCGTCTATCTCCTCGATGACGCGGATGTGATCCGTCGCAAGATCATGCGGGCTGTGACGGACAGCGGGCAGGGCGTCGAGTACGACCGGGCGGGCCGGCCGGGGGTGGCGAATCTGCTGGAGATTCTCTCCGCCTGTGAGGACGGGAACCCGGAGGCCTTGGCCGGTGCATATGAGTCGTACGGCGCGTTGAAGAAGGACACGGCCGAGGCGGTGGTGGAGCTGCTGAGGCCCTTGCGGGAGCGGCACGCGGAACTGGCGGCCGATCCGGGACATGTGGACGAGGTGTTGAGGGCGGGGGCCGAGCGGTCCCGGGCGATGGCCCGTCCTCTGGTGGATCGCGCCTATGAGGCGATCGGGCTGCTTCCGGCCGGCTGACGGAAGGCGGCCCGGTAGTCGCGGGGGCTGGTGGCGAGGTGAGCGGCGAAGTGCTGGCGCATGGTCACCTCGCTGCCGAAGCCCGTGCGGCGGGCGACTTCAGGGATGGGGTGATCGGTGAGTTCCAGGAGTTTCTGAGCGGCGGCAACGCGCTGGGTGATGAGCCAGTGGAGCGGGGTGGTTCCTGTGGTGGCCTGGAAGTGACGGGCGAAGGTTCGGGAGGACATGCCCGCGCGGGCGGCGAGGGACGCGACGGTATGGGGTTCCTCGAGGTGGGCGAGGGCGTAGTCCCGTACGGCCGTGAGGGTGTCGGCTGCGCGGTCGGCGCGTGGGGTGGGGTGCTCGATGAACTGGGCCTGGGTGCCGGTGCGGAAGGGGGCGGTGACCATCGACCGGGCGATCGTGGCGGCGGCTTCGGCTCCGTGGGTGATGCGGACGAGGTGGAGGCAGAGGTCGATGCCCGCTGCGGTGCCGGCGGAGGTCCAGAGGTTGGCGTCCTGGAGGAAGAGCGCGTCGGGGACGACGGTGACCTGGGGGTGGTGCTCGCGGAGGAGGTCGGTGAGGTTCCAGTGGGTGATCGCGCGGCGGCCGTCGAGCAGGCCGGCCTGGGCGAGGGTGAAGGCGCCTCCGCAGAGTGCGGCGATCGGTGTTCCTCGGTGGTGGGCGCGGCGGAGGGCGTCGAGGACCGGTGAGGGAGCGGGGGTGACGTGGTCGTCGAGGCCGGGGACGACGATGAGGTCGGCGCGGGTGAGCCAGGCGAGGGTGCGGTCGGGGGTGAGGCTGAGGCCGCCGCGCATGGGGATGGGGGTGTGGTCGGTTCCGGTGCGGCGGAGTTCGAAGAGCGGTACGCCGCGGTCGGTGCGATCGACGCCCCAGACCTCGTTGATGACGGAGACGTCGAAGGCGCGGATGCCGGGGAAGGAGAGGAGCGCGATGCGTTGAGCTGGTGGGGCCGACCGGATCACCATGGTGGCAGTAAACCATCGATCGCTGTCTTTTGCGCCTCTGTGACGGGGCCGTCCGGAGCGGCAGCATCGAGGGTATGGAGATCGCAGAGAACGCAGCGCTGGTTGTCGTCGACGTGCAGAGGGGGTTCGACGAGGAGGAGTTCTGGGGGCCTCGGAACAATCCGGGGGCGGACGAGAACATCGCGTCGCTGATCGACGCATGGCAGGCGAGTGGGAGGCCGGTCGTCTTCGTACGGCACGACTCCTCGAAGCCCGGGTCGCCGCTGCGGCCGGGGTACGAGGGGAACGGCTTCAAGGAGTACGTGGAGAAGAGGAGGGGGCAGGGCAGCGGGGCCGAGCTGCTGGTGACGAAGACCGTGAACTCGGCGTTCTACGGGACACCGGATCTGCGGGCGTGGTTCGAGGCTCAGGGGGTGCGGCAGTTCGTGGTGGCCGGGATCCAGACCAACATGTGCGCGGAGACAACGGCGCGCATGGGAGGGAACCTCGGCTACGAGGTGCTCTTCGCGCTGGATGCGACGCACACGTTCGACCTCGTGGGGCCGTGGGGGTGGACGCTGAGCGCGGAGGAGCTGGCGCGGGCCACCGCCGTGTCGCTGCACGGCGGTGGGTTCGCGACGGTGGTGGGGACGGAGGAGTTGGTCGCCGCTGCCGCGCGGTGAGCCTCAGCTGTTGCCGGAGGCGAGCTCGCGGCTGCGGTCGCGGGCGGCCTCCAGGGCGGCGATGAGGGCGGCGCGCACCCCGTGGTTCTCGAGCTCGCGGATGGCGCTGATGGTGGTGCCGGCCGGGGAGGTGACGGCTTCGCGGAGCTTGACCGGGTGTTCGCCGGAGTCGCGGAGCATCACGGCGGCGCCGATGGCGGCCTGGACGATCAGGTCGTGGGCCTGGGCGCGGGGCAGGCCGAGGAGGATGCCGGCGTCGGTCATGGCCTCGACGAGGAAGTAGAAGTAGGCCGGGCCGGAGCCGGAGAGGGCCGTGGCGGCGTCCTGCTGGGACTCGGGGACGCGGAGGGTCTTGCCGACCCCGCCGAAGATCTCCTCGGTGTGGGCGAGGTGTTCGGCGGTGGCGTGGCTGCCGGCGGAGATGACGGACATGCCTTCGTCGACGAGGACGGGCGTGTTCGGCATGACACGGACGACAGGGGTGTTGGGGGCGAGGCGGTCCTCGATGGTCGAGGTGGTGATACCGGCCGCGGCGCTGATGACGAGACGGTCGGCGGAGACATGGGGGGCGAGTTCGTCGAGGAGCTTGCCCATGTCCTGGGGCTTGACGGTGAGGATGAGGGTGTCGGCGCGCTTGGCGGCGTCCGCGTTGGTGACCACCTCGACGCCGTAGCGGGTACGGAGCTCCTCCGCCCGCTCGGCGCGGCGGGCGGTGACCAGCAGGGCTGCGGCGGGCCAGCCGGCCCGGATCATGCCGCTGAGCAGGGCCTCGCCGATCTTGCCGGTACCGAGGACTGCGACTGTCTGGGTCATGCGGGTCACCTCGCCGGGGGTGGTGCGTGCGGTTCGTGCGGTCGTCCATGTGCTTGGACCGTGCGTCCAAGCACATGGACATCCTTGCACCGGGCCGGCTGTGGTGTCGGTGGTGTCCGAGGGGCGGTCACGGGGTGCGGCGGCGGAGGGTGGCCGCACCGAGGGCGAGGACGAGGAGGGCGACGGCGGCGACGATGAGCACGTCGCGGATGAAGTCGGCGGTGACGTCGGTATGGCGGAGCACTTCGTCCATGCCGTCGACTGCGTACGACATGGGCAGGACGTTGGAGATGCCTTCGAGGACGGGCTGCATCTGGTCGCGGGCGACGAACAGGCCGCAGAGCAGGAGCTGGGGGAAGATCACGGCCGGCATGAACTGGACCGCCTGGTACTCGGATGCGGCGAAGGCGGAGACGAACAGGCCGAGGGCCGTGCCGAGCAGGGCGTCCAGGAGGGCGACGAGGAGCAGCAGCCAAGGCGAGCCGACGACGTCGAGGCCGAGGAACCAGACCGCGAGTCCGGTGGCGAAAGCGGACTGGACGATGGCGAGCAGTCCGAACGCCAGGGCGTAGCCCGCGATCAGATCGCCCTTGCCCAGGGGCATGGCGAGCAGGCGTTCCAGGGTGCCGGAGGTGCGCTCACGCAGGGTGGCGATGGAGGTCACCAGGAACATCGTGATGAGGGGGAAGATGCCGAGGAGCGAGGCGCCGATGGAGTCGAAGATCTTCGGGGTGCCGTCGAAGACGTAGCGCAGCAGGAAGAGCATCACGCACGGCACCAGGAGCATCAGGGCGATCGAGCGCGGGTCGTGGCGCAGCTGGCGGAGGACGCGGGCGGCGGTGGCGAGGGTGCGGGCAGCCGAGATGGCGGGGGCGGATCGGGGCGCGGATCCTGTCGGGCGCACGGGCGCGGCGGTGGTGGGGCTGGTGCTCGTGGTGGGGGTGTTCATCGGGCGGTCTCCTGGAGGGCGTTGGCCGTGTCGACGAGGTGGAGGAAGGCGTCCTCGACGGTCGCGGTGTCGTTGCGGTGCCGGAGGGCGTCGGGGGTGTCGTCGGCGAGGAGTTCGCCCTCGCGCAGGAGCAGGAGGCGGTGGCAGCGCTCGGCCTCGTCCATGACGTGCGAGGAGACCAGGATCGTGGTGCCGCGGTCGGCGGCGATGCGGTGGAAGAGGTCCCACAGATCGCGGCGGAGGACCGGGTCGAGGCCGACGGTGGGCTCGTCGAGGACGAGCAGCTCGGGAGTGCCGAGGAGGGCGACGGCGAGCGAGACGCGGCTGCGCTGTCCGCCGGAGAGGTTCCCGGCGAGGGCTTCGGCGTGGTCGGCGAGGTCGACGTCGGCGATGGCCCGGGTGACGTTCTGCCGGCGGCGGTCGGCGGCGGCGCGGCCGGGGTCGAGGATCGCCGCGAAGTAGTCCAGGTTCTGGCGGACGGTCAGATCGTCGTAGATGGAGGGGGCTTGGGTGACGTAGCCGATACGGGAGCGGAGAGAGGCGTCGCCGGCGGGGCGGCCGAGGACTTCGAGGGTGCCGGTGACCTTGGCCTGGGTGCCGACGACGGCACGCATGAGGGTCGACTTGCCGCAGCCGGAGGGGCCGAGGAGGCCGGTGATCTGGCCGGGCGGGACGTCGAAGTCGAGGGCGCGGAGGACGGAGCGGGAGCCTCGTACGACGGTGAGGGCGCGGGCGTGGATGGCGGGGCCTCCGGCGCCCTCGGCGCCCCCCGGAGCATTATTCATCATGCGATGAATAATGCTCCGGGGTGGGGTGGGCGTCAAGACAGTGGTTCGTGCCGAGCATGGGTGGGTGCGGGGGCTGCCGAGGTTGGCGAGGTGGGCGTCGACGGACACGCGCCGGTTCCAGTGGAGTCTGCGGTGAACGGGCGCGAGCGCCGGGGCGAGGCCGCGGATGATGCGGGCGGCCTGAGGTGGTCACGGTGTGGGCGTGGTAGCCGGGGAGGCGGTCGGCGAGGCGGGCCTCCTGGGCGCGGGTCCAGGAGGTGTCCGGGTCCGGGACGTTCCACCAGAGGGCGAGGGCACCGTGCGGGCGGGCCAGAACGCGGAAGGCCTCGGGGACGGAGCGGGCGGGGTCGGTCCAGTGCCAGGCCTGGGCGTACGTGAGGAGGTCGGCCGTGCCGTCGGCGAGCGGCAGCGCGTCCCCCACGGCACGCAGAAGCGGTACGCCGGGGAGCGCGCGGCGCAGCTCGCCCGCGATGGCGTGGCCGGGCTCGACGGCGACGATGTGCGCGCCGCGGTCCCGGAGTACGCGGGTGGCGATGCCGGTTCCGGCGCCGACGTCGACGACGCGGGAGCCCTTGATGGGGCGGCCGGTCAGTTCTTCGACGGCGTCGTAGAGCGCGGCCGGACAGCCGGGTCGGGCAGCGGAGTACTGGGAGGCGACGGAGTCGAACACGAGGGCGTGGGAGGCGGTCCCGGTCCCGGCCCGTCAGGGGCGCTGACGTGCGCGTGGTTCGGGTGCGGGTCGTGCCCGTGCGCGCCGCTGCCGTGAGGCGTGTTCCCCTGCGTCATGCGCCTCATCCTGGCGCAGGTGTCGCTAGCGGCGGCGGGGCTTCGGCTTCTTCCGGGCCGCCGGGTTGCCCGCGCGGGTGTTGCGGCGCTTCTCGAACTGGGCGACGGCCGTCTCGTACTCCGTGCGGTGCAGTTTCTCGCCCGGGGCCTCGGTGAGCGAGCGGAAGAAGTACGCGAGGAGCGAGCCGATGAAGCCGATCGCCTTAAGGCTGCGGAGGGATTCCTCGCGGGCCGGGTCGGCCGGGCGGCGCGTGAAGCCCTCCCAGGTCTTGCGGAAGGCGATCGCACTGCAGATCGCGAACATCGCGATCACGAGGGCGTTGACGAAGCCGCCGACCTTGGCGATCTCCAGGCCCTGATAGCCGAACCGGAGCACGAGACATCCGGCGACGGCCGCGGCCAGGGAGCCGACGGCGACGGCGGCGCGGCGGAGGGCGTAGCCGCCGTCGTGGTCCGCCCAGGTGGTGCCGAAGAAACGGATCGGCTCCGGCTGCGGACCGGTGCGGGGGGCGGCGCCTGCCGAGCCCGCACCGGTACCGGTGTCGCCGCCCTTGCCGGGGGTGCCCGGGTTGTCGTCGTGGTTCTCGCTCACGGGTCGATTATCCCCGTGGTGGAACCGCCCCGGTCAGGAGCAGCGGACCGCGACGTAGCCGTCGCTGCCCGTGTTCACGTACGCGTCGGAGACGAACTGCCCGTTGGCGATGTTGTCCCAGAGGTTCGTGGTCCCGTAGGGGCCGGTCACCGTCTCGCCCGGCGTCTGGCAGTTGATCGGCACGCTCGCACCGTACGGCAGCACCTTGACGATCCGGTACTGAGTGCCCGGTCCGCTGCGGACGTTCACGCGGTAGCCCGGGGCCACCGGGTAGCGCCGCACCGTGAAGGTCTCGGCCGCCGCCGCGGCGAGCTCCACCTGCCCGGTCTCTTCTGTCTGTTCGGTTCCTTCGACGGCCATGGCCGGCCTCCCCCGTTTGTCCGAAAAGCAGTGCGCCGCGCAGGCTAGCAAGCCGCGTCGGTCTCCTACGAACCATCGACTAGGCTCCGTGAGTCGCGCTTGCGGACGCAGAACACGGGGGTGGGCGATGTCACCGCTGCGCAGCACCGGGCCGGTCCCGGAAGCGGAACATCCGGAACACGCAGGGCAGTACCGTCTCGAGGAATGCCTGGGCTCGGGCGGCATGGGCGTCGTGCATCTGGCCACGTCCGCGTCGGGGCTGCGCCTCGCGATCAAGGTGGTGCATGCGGAACACGCCACGGATCCCGAGTTCAGGGCCCGTTTCCGGCAAGAGGTGGCCGCCGCCCGCCGGGTGAGCGGTGCCTTCACCGCGCCGGTCGTGGACGCCGACCCGGACGCCGCCCGGCCGTGGATGGCGACGCTGTTCATCGACGGGCCGACCCTCGCCGAACGCGTCAAGCGGAACGGCCCGTTGGGCGTCGCTGAACTGCGCAGGGTGGGCGCGGGGCTCGCGGAGGCGCTGCGCGACATCCACCGCGCGGGCGTGGTCCACCGCGATCTCAAGCCGAGCAATGTGCTGCTCGCGGCCGACGGGCCCAAAGTCATCGACTTCGGGATCTCGCGGCCGTCGGACAGCGATCTGCGTACGGAGACGGGGAAGTTGATCGGCACCCCTCCGTTCATGGCGCCGGAGCAGTTCCAGCGGCCCCGCGACGTCGGCCCTGCCGCCGATGTCTTCGCGATGGGCGCGGTGCTCGTGCATGCGGCGACCGGGCGCGGCCCGTTCGACTCCGACAGCCCGTACATCGTGGCGTATCAGGTCGTGCACAACGAGCCTGATCTGGCGGGGGTCCCCGCCGAGCTGCTGCCGCTGCTGACCCGCTGTCTGGCCAAGGATCCCGAGGACCGGCCGACACCGGGCGAGGTGATGGCGGAGCTGCGGGCGCCGGCGGGGGACGTGGCGACGGCGTTCATCCCGCTGCAGCGGGTGCCCGGGAGTGAGCGGAGTGAGGGGCGTGGGCGGCGTAACGGCCCGGGCGGCGACGCGAACGCCGAGGCGGCGCAGGCGAGACCCGGCGCAGCCGCCGGGCCGTCGAAGTCGAAGCGGCCGCGGTGGCCATGGCTGCCGGGACTGCCGGGACGGTCACGCCGTGTGCGGTACGCGGTCGTCGGCGCGGCCTTCGTCAGTCTGCTCGCGGGCGCGTACGCAGGCGTCCGCATGGCCACGACCGACTCCGGCCGGGCGGATCGGGCTCCGACGACCGCCGGCACCGGAACCGGCACAGGCACAGGCACAGGCACCGGGCAGGCCTTCAGGCCTTGGCAGGCTGTCCTCGCGGAGGGCGCGAGGACGCACCGGCCGCCCGTCTGCTCCTCCCACGGCGAGGCGCTGTACTGCTCCGCGCCCGGCGTCATGGCCTCGCGCCTGACCCCGACCGACGGCACACCGCTCTGGTCGCGGAAGTCCGCCACCGCCTCCGCCGGTTCGGCGTACGACGGCACCGCCCCCGTGCTCTCCGGAGGGCTGCTGCACGTCGCCACGGCGGACGGAAGACGGCTCGAAGCCCTCGACCCGGAGTCGGGCGCCACCCGCTGGAGCATGGACATCGCCTCGTACGCGACGTTCGCCCACGTCGACGACTCCGTCCTGCTCATGGGCGCGGACGGGACCGTACGCGCGCTCGACAGCGCGACGGGTGAGGAGCGCTGGCGGAAGCGGCGCGGCGCGCCGGGTACGCAGTGGGCGCCGGCACCCGACGGTTCGGGCACCGTCTTCGCGGTCACGCCGACGGCCAGCGGCGCGAGCACGCTGATCAGCGCCGTCTCCGCCGCCAGCGGCGATGTGCGCTGGGAGAAGCGGCTGAGCGGTGCGCTGTCGCCCGTTGGACCGGCCGCGGAGGGCTCGCTCCACCTCCTGGCGGCCGATTCCGACGGCTTCACGACCGCTGTCGTACGCCTCGACACCGCGACCCGCGAGGTCCGGCGCGTACCGCTGCCCGTCGACGTCGACCAGGCCCAGGCGACAGCGACCGGCAGCACGGTGTATCTGGTGGGCGCGGGGGGATCGCTGCTTGCCGTGGACACGGCGGGCAGCGGCGCGCAGCGGTGGCGGCTGGAGACGTATGTGACCCGGTCCTCGCGGCCCGTCGTCGACGGCGGCCGGATCTATCTGAGCGGTGCGGACGGGCGGCTGCTGGCGGTCGACGCCGGGCGCGGTGTGCAGCTCGGGCAGACGAAGCCCCGGATGAACGAGGACGGTTCCGCCTACACATCGGTGCTGCCCGAGCCCGTCACCGCACCCGGCAGGGTCGTCGCGACCGCCCCGGACGGATCCGTCTTCGCCGTCGATGCCGAGGACCCGGCGGGCTGGTGACGGTGCCCGAGCGCAGGGCCGGTGCTGGTTGTGCCGCCCGTCCGGTTGGGCGGGACGGGCAGGCACGACCACCCATCGGGCTCAGCCCAGCTGCGACACGTCCCTGACCGCGCCCTTGTCCGCGCTCGTTGCCATCGCCGCGTACGCGCGCAGAGCCGCCGAGACCTTGCGCTCACGGTCCTTCGGGGCGTAGACGCCGCCCAGGGCCTCACGGCGGGCGGCCAGCGTGGCGTCGTCGACGACGAGCTCGATCGAGCGGTTGGGGATGTCGATGCGGATGAGGTCGCCGTCCTCGACGAGGGCGATCGTGCCGCCGGAGGCGGCCTCCGGGGAGGCGTGGCCGATCGACAGACCCGACGTGCCGCCGGAGAAGCGGCCGTCCGTGATCAGGGCGCAGGCCTTGCCGAGTCCGCGGCCCTTGAGGAAGGAGGTCGGGTAGAGCATCTCCTGCATGCCGGGACCGCCGCGCGGGCCCTCGTAGCGGATGACGACGACGTCGCCCTCCTTCACGACCTTCGAGAGGATCTTGTCGACGGCCTCGTCCTGGGACTCGCAGACGACGGCCGGGCCCTCGAAGGTCCAGATCGACTCGTCGACACCGGCCGTCTTCACCACACAGCCGTCGACGGCCAGATTGCCCTTGAGGACGGCGAGGCCGCCGTCCTTGGAGTAGGCGTGCTCGACCGAGCGGATGCAGCCGTTCTCGGCGTCGAGGTCGAGGGACTCCCAGCGCTCGGACTGCGAGAAGGCGGTGGCGGAGCGGACGCAGCCGGGGGCCGCGTGCCACAGCTCGACGGCCTCGGCGGAGGGGGAGCCGCCGCGGACGTCCCAGGTCTTGAGCCACTCGGCCAGCGACGCCGAGTGGACGGTGTGGACGTCCTCGTTCAGCAGCCCGCCGCGGTAGAGCTCGCCGAGGATGGCGGGGATGCCGCCCGCCCGGTGGACGTCCTCCATGTAGTACGTGCCGCCGGGCGCGACGTTCGGCGCGACCTTGGCCAGGCACGGGACGCGGCGCGAGACGGCGTCGATGTCCGTCAGGTCGTAGTCGAGCTCGGCCTCCTGGGCGGCGGCGAGCAGGTGGAGGATCGTGTTGGTCGAGCCGCCCATGGCGATGTCGAGGGCCATCGCGTTCTCGAAGGCCTCGCGGGTGGCGATGTTGCGGGGCAGTACCGACTCGTCGCCCTGCTCGTAGTAGCGCTTGGTGATCTCGACGACCGTACGGCCCGCGTTCTCGTACAGGGCCCTGCGGGCGGTGTGGGTGGCGAGGACCGAGCCGTTGCCGGGGAGGGCGAGGCCGATGGCCTCGGCGAGGCAGTTCATCGAGTTGGCGGTGAACATGCCCGAACAGGAACCGCAGGTCGGACAGGCGTTCTCCTCGATGCGGAGGACGTCCTCGTCCGAAACGTTCTCGTTGACCGAGTCGACGATCGCGTTGATCAGGTCCAGCTTGCGGACCGTGCCGTCGACCAGGGTCGCCTGGCCGGCCTCCATCGGACCGCCGGAGACGAAGATCGCCGGGATGTTGAGGCGCATGGCGGCCATCAGCATGCCGGGGGTGATCTTGTCGCAGTTGGAGATGCAGATCAGCGCGTCCGCGCAGTGGGCCTCGACCATGTACTCGACGGAGTCGGCGATCAGGTCCCGGGAGGGCAGCGAGTACAGCATGCCGCCGTGGCCCATCGCGATGCCGTCGTCGACCGCGATGGTGTTGAACTCGCGCGGGACGGCGCCCGCGGCGCGGATCGCGTCGGAGACGATCCGGCCGACCGGGGCGAGGTGGGTGTGGCCCGGCACGAATTCGGTGAAGGAGTTGGCGACGGCGATGATCGGCTTGCCGATGTCCTCGCTCGCTACGCCCGACGCCCGCATAAGGGCGCGGGCACCCGCCATGTTGCGGCCGTGGGTGACTGTGCGGGACCTCAGCTCGGGCATCGTCGCTCGCTCCTTCAGACAGTTCTGGCTCTAGTCGAGCGTACGCCGCTGCTCCAAGATCTGGACGCGTTGTCCGGAATGCGGGACGAGGTTCCGCCCTTCGGGCATCCCGGGGAAAGGGCGTCCGTCAACCGGGGCTTACGACCAGGGCCTGCAACCGGGCCGGCCTTCCCCCGCGCCGGGCTCAGGCCCGGACCGGCCCGGGCCCAGGCTCAGCCTTCCGTCAGGTAGCGCTGCAGCGTCGGCGCGACCATCGCGATGATCTCCTCCGGATCCGCCGAGGCCAGCGGCTCCACCTGGATCACATACCGCAGGATCACGATGCCGATCATGTGCGAGGCGGCCAGCTCCGCCCGGAACTTCGGGTCCGGTACGTCGAGCTCCCCCGCCACCCGCTCCAGCAGTCGCCGCAGGACGAACCCGCGCAGCACCTTGGCCGCCGCCTCGTGCGTCATCGCGGACCGGATGATCGCCAGCAGCGGGGCGCGGGTCGCCGGGTTCTCCCAGACCCCGATGAAGAACCGCGCGAGCCGCTCGCCGATGCCTTCCGTCCCCTCCCCCAGGACCGCCGGGATCACGAGCGCGGGCTCGAAGGAGACCTCGATGGCGGCCGCGAAGACCTCGTCCTTCGTGCCGAAGTAGTGGTGCACGAGGGCCGGGTCGACGCCTGCGGCCTTGGCGATGCCGCGGACGGACGTCTTGTCGTAGCCACGCTCGGCGAACTCCGTACGGGCCGCCTGGAGGATCCGCTCACGGGCGCCGGGGCCGGTGTCCGACTCCTTGCGGGCGGGCCGGCCACGCCGGCGGGGCGCCGCGCCGGGGGTCATGAGCCCGTGACCCGGGCCGCCGAAGCCAGGTGCAGCCGGGTGAACGCCAGCGCCTCGGCGAGGTCGGCCTCGCGCTCCGCCGCCGACATCGCCCGCCGAGTGTTGACCTCGATGACGACATGGCCGTCGAAACCGGTGCGGGCAAGCCGCTCGAGCACCTCGGCGCACGGCTGGTCACCGCGCCCCGGCACCAGGTGCTCGTCCTTCGCCGACCCCTTGCCGTCCGCGAGATGGACGTGCCCGAGCCGGTCGCCCATGCGGTCGAGCATGGCCAGCGTGTCCGTACGGGAGGTGGCCGTGTGCGAGAGGTCGATCGTGAAGTGCCGGTAGTCCTCTTTGGTGACGTCCCAGTCCGGGGCGTACGCGAGCATCTCGCGGTCGCGGTAGCGCCACGGGTACATGTTCTCGACGGCGAAGCGCACGTCCGTCTCGTTCGCCATGCGCCAGATGCCCGAGACGAAGTCGCGTGCGTACTGCCGCTGCCAGCGGAACGGCGGATGGACGACGACGGTGGACGCACCGAGCTTCTCTGCGGCCGCCTGCGCGCGCTGCAGCTTCACCCACGGATCGGTGGACCAGACCCGCTGGGTGATCAGCAGACAGGGCGCGTGGACGGCCAGGATCGGCACCTCGTGGTAGTCCGAGAGCCGGCGCAGCGCCTCGATGTCCTGACTGACGGGATCGGTCCACACCATGATCTCGACGCCGTCGTAGCCGAGGCGCGCGGCGACCTCGAAGGCCGTCGCCGTCGACTCCGGATAGACCGAGGCCGTCGACAGGGCGACCTTCGCATCCGGGATGCGCACCACTGGTTCTGCCACGAGGGACAGCGTACGGGCCTTACGGGACGACATCAGGGAGTGGGGAGGTGGTCCAGGCGGCGCAGGATCACGCCCTCGCGCAACGCCCACGGACAGATTTCCAGCTCATCCACGCCGAAGAGGTCCATCGCGCCCTCCGCGACCAGAGCCCCCGCGAGCAGCTGCGCCGAGCGCCCCTCGGAGACCCCGGGGAGCGTCGCGCGCTGCGTCGCGGTCATCGCCGCGAGCTTGGGGACCCACTCCTCCAGTGACGCACGACTCAGTTCACGCTGTACGTACACGCCCTCGGCCGAGCGTGCGGCGCCCGCGATGCGGGCGAGCTGCTTGAAGGTCTTGGACGTTCCGACGACGTGGTCGGGCTTTCCGAAGCGGCTGAACTCGCCGACCGTACGGGCGATCTGCGCCCGCGCATGGCGGCGCAGCGCCCGGACGTCCTGCGGGTCCGGCGGGTCGTCGGGCAGCATCGCCGAGGTCAGCCGGCCGGCGCCGAGGGGCAGGCTGACGGCGGCGTCCGGCTCCTCGTCGATGCCGAACGCGATCTCCAGCGAGCCACCGCCGATGTCCAGGGCGAGGAGCTTGCCCGCGGACCAGCCGAACCAGCGGCGGGCCGCCAGGAAGGTGAGCCGGGCCTCCTCCTCGCCGGTGAGGACCGTCAGGTCGACACCGGTGACGGTCCTGACGCGGTCCAGCACCTGGTCGGCGTTGGCGGCCTCCCGGACGGCGGAGGTGGCGAAGGGGAGGATGTCCTCGCAGCCCTTGTCCTCGGCGGCCTGCAGGGCGTCCATGATCGTGGCGATCAGCCGGTCGACGCCCTCGGGGCCGATGGCTCCGTCCCCTTCGAGGAGTTCGGCAAGGCGCAACTCCGCCTTGTGTGAGTGGGCGGGGAGGGGGCGGGCACCGGGGTGCGCGTCCACCACCAGCAGGTGCACCGTGTTCGAACCGACGTCGAGGACTCCGAGTCTCATGTACGGAACGCTACTGCGGCCGCGCGCATACGCTTGACTCGTGCCAAAGACGAAAAAGACGAAGCCGGGCAAAGCCGTCCAGGAGAAATCCTCGAAGGCAGCGAAGCCCGCCAAGAACAGCTCCCGGCGCGACCAGCCGGACGAGAAGGGGCTGGACTTCCCCCGGGCCTGGGTGGAGTTCCCCGACCCCGCGGACGACGAACAGGTCTTCCGCTGTGATCTGACGTGGCTGACGTCACGCTGGAACTGCATCTTCGGCAGCGGCTGCCAGGGCATCCAGGCGGGCCGCGCTGACGACGGCTGCTGCACGCTCGGGGCGCACTTCTCGGACGAGGACGACGAGAAGCGGGTCGCGGGGCATGTGGCGCGGCTCACGCCGGAGCTGTGGCAGTTCCACGACGTGGGTACGGAGTCGGGCTGGGTCGAGGTCGACGAGGACGGCGACCGCCAGACCCGCCGCTGGGAGGGCTCCTGCATCTTCCAGAACCGCCCGGGGTTCGCGGGTGGCGCGGGCTGCTCGCTGCACATCCTGGCCCTGAAGGAGGGCCGCGAGCCGCTCGAGACGAAGCCCGACGTGTGCTGGCAGCTGCCGGTGCGCCGTACGTACGACTGGATCGACCGCCCGGACGACACGCGGGTCCTCCAGATCTCGATCGGCGAGTACGACAGGAGGGGCTGGGGGCCGGGCGGCCACGACCTCCACTGGTGGTGCACGTCCGCCACGTCGGCGCACGGCGCCGGTGAGCCGGTGTACGTGACGTACCGCCCGGAGCTCACGGAGCTGATGGGCAAGGCGGCGTACGACGTGCTGGTGGAGCTGTGCGAGGCACGGCTGGCGAGCACGCTGCCGCTGGTGGCTCCGCATCCGGCGGACCCTGAGCGGGCGTAGGGATCGGGCGAGAGGCGAGGCACCGTACCGACGGGGCACCCGTACCGGGGCGCCCCGACCCGGAGAAACGCTTCCTCAGCCGGACGGTGCAGGGTCCTCCGACGACGGGGGCTCCGACGAGGTCGGCGGCTCGGACGACGACGGAGGCTCCGAGGGCGAGGGCGGCTCGGACGACGACGGGGGCTCCGAGGGCGAGGGCGGCTCGGACGACGACGGGGGCTCCGAAGGCGAGGGCGGCTCGGAGGACGGCGGCGTGGCCCCGCGGCCGTCGATCGCCAGGACAGCGCCGGACGGGTCGACCCCTACGCGGGCGGTCCAGGGGCCGGCCGGTTCCGCGTCGTGGTCCACGGACACGTAGACGGTCACGGACTCGCCCGGGTACAGCGTGCCTGAGGTGAGGCTGGCCTCGAGCCAGGGTGCGTCGGTCCACAGGGACCAGGAGACAGGCGTACCGCCCGACGCCGTGAGGGTGATCAGCGTGGTGTCGCCGGAGGGCTGCGCCTCGACGGTGAGCCTGCCGGGCCCCTGGCCCTGGCCCGGAGCGGAGGGCCCGGCCGGCGGCAGTCCGGGGCTGATGACCTCGACGGACACGTCGGGTGTGCGGCTGCCGACGGTGAAGCGGGGGGCGGGTTCCTGGCGCGCGTTCCCCGCGTTCTCATAGCGGTCGTACGGGGATCCGTCCATCTCGCCCGGCGCGTCCACCTCGCTCGCGGAGAACGGGGAGCCGTCGCCGGCCTCGCCGGTGAGCGGGGCGCCCCGGTACGCCGCCCAGAGCGCGAGCACCGGCGCGGCGACGACCGTCGCGACGACGGTCGTGGTGACGGCTCGGGCCCGGATCCGGTCGCGCCGGGCCGCATGGTCCTTGGGGTCCATGGGGAACCCGTCGCGCCCGAAGCGCGGCGCCGCGGCGCGTGCCCGCGGGACGTGCAGCATCGCCACGTACGCCGCGGCGCGTGGCGCCGGCACGAGGGGCAGGGCGTCGGGGGTGACGGACGAGCCGGGCCAGGGCCCCGTGGCCCCGGCGCGCTCGGCGGCGCGGCGGCAGCGCGGACAGTCGTCGACGTGCCGCACGAGCTCGCGCCGGAGCGTCGCGGAGAGCAGCACCTGATGGTCGCCGGTGAGCCGTGCGACGGACGGGCAGTTACCGGTCTCGACGACGGCGAGCGCCGCGCGCGTGCGCTCCACCTCGCAGGCGGCCGCGGCGAGCAGCTCACGGGCGCGGGCGGGCTCCAGGCCGAGGACCGCGGCGACCTCGCGCGGGCCGAGCTGGTGCCGTACCGCGAGCTCCAGGGCCTCGCGCTGCTCGGGGCTGGTGCCGGCGGCTTCCGGCCATGCCAGCTGCGCCAGCTCGGCGCGGCGCCGCTCGGCGGCCTCGGGCGACACCTTGGGCGCGGCCTCCTCGGAGACGGCGACGGGCCGCCCGCTGTGCGCGCCTCCTGCCGCCTGTCTCCTACGGCGCTTCTGCTCGGCGAGCGCACGCAGACAGGCCCACCGGGCCACCGCGTACAGCCAGGCCCTCCGCTCGGACTCCCCGGCGGGGCACCGCGCGTACTGCCGCTCGGCAATGGCCAGGACGTCGCCGAGCACGGCCGTCGCCGCCTCGTGGTCGCAGAGCGCGGACAGGCAGTACGTGAACAGCCCGTCCAGGTACACCTCGTACCGCGCGGGCGGGGTCTGCCCGAGAGTCGGCCGCTGACCGGACGCACGGCGGTGCGCCCGGTGTCCGCCGGTGGTGTGCGTGGTGGGCTCCAGCCTGCTGCTCGTCACCCGGCGACCGTAGGCAGCGGAAGGCACACCCTTCGTGCCGGTTGAGCACATTTAATTCTTACGGGTGAAGGTATCCCTCGATGGGCGACAGGAGCATTTGCCTCGACGCGGGTGACTGTGCTTTTCGGCGGGCTGTGCGGCAGGGGTACGCGGCCGCGACGGGCAGGGGGAATCCTTCGCCCGGACGGGTGAGCCGTCCGGTGGCGCACGGCTGTCAGTGGGTACCGCTACGGTTCCCCCATGGCTGCCCGTACGAAAACCGCCAAGGACAGGCCGTCCTACCGCTGCACCGAATGCGGCTGGACGACCGCCAAATGGCTCGGCCGCTGCCCCGAGTGCCAGGCCTGGGGCACGGTCGAGGAGTACGGCGCACCCGCGGTCCGTACGACGGCCGCGGGGCGGGTCACGAACGCCGCACTGCCCATCGGCCAGGTCGACGGCCGCCAGGCCACGGCCCGTACGACCGGGGTCGACGAGCTGGACCGGGTCCTCGGCGGGGGGCTGGTGCCGGGGGCCGTCGTGCTGCTGGCGGGGGAGCCGGGAGTCGGCAAGTCCACGCTGCTGCTGGACGTCGCGGCGAAGGCGGCGAGCGGCGACCACCGCACGCTGTACGTGACGGGCGAGGAGTCCGCGAGCCAGGTCCGGCTGCGGGCCGACCGGATCAAGGCGCTGAACGACCATCTGTATCTCGCCGCCGAGACCGATCTCTCCGCCGTCCTCGGGCATCTCGACGCCGTCAAGCCCTCGCTGCTCGTCCTCGACTCCGTGCAGACCGTGGCATCGCCCGAGATCGACGGTGCGCCGGGCGGGATGGCGCAGGTCCGTGAGGTCGCGGGCGCGCTGATCCGCGCGTCCAAGGAGCGGGGCATGTCGACGCTGCTGGTGGGCCATGTCACCAAGGACGGCACGATCGCGGGCCCGCGACTGCTGGAGCATCTCGTCGACGTCGTGCTGCACTTCGAGGGCGACCGGCATGCGCGGCTGCGGCTCGTGCGCGGCGTCAAGAACCGTTACGGGGCGACCGACGAGGTCGGCTGCTTCGAGCTGCACGACGAGGGGATCACCGGGCTCGCCGACCCGAGCGGCCTGTTCCTGACCCGCCGGGACGAGCCCGTGCCGGGCACGTGCCTCACGGTGACGCTCGAGGGCCGCCGCCCGCTCGTCGCGGAGGTGCAGGCGCTGACCGTCGACTCGCAGATCCCGTCGCCCCGGCGCACGACCTCCGGACTGGAGACGTCCCGGGTGTCGATGATGCTCGCCGTCCTGGAGCAGCGGGGCCGTATCAGCGCGCTGGGCAAGCGGGACATCTACAGCGCGACGGTCGGCGGCGTGAAGCTCTCCGAGCCGGCCGCGGACCTCGCGATCGCGCTGGCGCTGGCCTCCGCCGCCAGTGACACCCCGCTTCCGAAGAACCTGGTGGCGATCGGCGAGGTCGGCCTCGCGGGTGAGGTCAGACGGGTCACGGGCGTCCAGCGCCGGCTCGCGGAGGCGCACCGCCTGGGCTTCACCCACGCCCTGGTCCCGTCCGACCCGGGCAAGGTCCCGCCTGGTATGAAGGTCACGGAAGTCGCCGACATGGGGGACGCGCTGAGGGTGCTCCCGCGCGGGCGCAGGGCAGAGGCCCCACGGGCGGACGAGGTGCGACGGTAGCGGTCCCGGCCAGGTCCGGGCGACAGCCATCGGCCCGCGACGCCGCCCGGGCCTGGCCGGGGTCGCTAGACTTTGCCCTGGTCTCGCCCATCCGTACGAGCCGGAGGAGTGCAGTGGCAGCCAACGACCGGGGCGCAGCACCCGGAAAGTCCGGCGGAGGCTCCGGGGGATCCGGCACGGAGTGGCTGATGCGCGCCTCTCTGAGTGCGGTCGCCCCGGGCACCGCCCTGCGGGACGGCCTCGAGCGCATTCTGCGGGGCAACACCGGCGGTCTGATCGTCCTCGGAATGGACAAAACGGTCGAGTCGATGTGCACGGGCGGCTTTGTGCTGGACGTGGAGTTCACCGCGACGCGGCTGCGTGAGCTGTGCAAGCTCGACGGCGCGCTCATCCTCGACAAGGACATCACCAAGATCCTCCGGGCCGGCGTGCAGCTGGTCCCGGACGCGTCCATCCCGACGGAGGAGACCGGCACCCGGCACCGGACCGCGGACCGGGTCTCCAAGCAGTGCGGCTTCCCCGTGGTGTCGGTCTCGCAGTCGATGCGGCTGATCGCGCTGTACGTGGACGGGGAGCGGCGCGTCCTGGAGGAGTCCGCGGCGATCCTGTCCCGGGCGAACCAGGCCCTGGCGACGCTGGAGCGTTACAAGCTGCGGCTGGACGAGGTCGCCGGGACGCTCTCCGCGCTGGAGATCGAGGACCTGGTGACGGTCCGCGACGTCACGGCGGTCGCGCAGCGCCTGGAGATGGTGCGCCGGATCGCGACGGAGATCGCGGAGTACGTGGTGGAGCTGGGCACCGACGGGCGGCTTCTCGCGCTCCAGCTCGACGAGTTGATCGCGGGCGTGGAGCCCGAGCGGGAGCTGGTCATCCGCGACTACGTCCCGGAGCCGACGGCGAAGCGGTCCCGTACGGTCGACGAGGCGCTCGCCGAGCTCAACGACCTCACGCACGCCGAGCTGCTGGAACTGCCCATCGTGGCCCGGGCGTTGGGCTACAGCGGCTCGCCCGAGACCCTCGACTCCGCGGTCTCGCCCCGCGGTTACCGGCTGCTGGCCAAGGTGCCGCGGCTGCCGGGCGCGATCATTGAGCGGCTCGTGGAGCACTTCGGCGGCCTCCAGAAGCTGCTCGCCGCGAGCGTCGACGACCTCCAGGCGGTCGACGGCGTCGGCGAGGCGCGTGCGCGCAGCGTGCGCGAAGGGCTGTCGCGGCTTGCGGAATCGTCGATCCTGGAGCGGTACGTCTGACCCGGCCGGGGCTCCCTACAGGGGCTCCGCGCCGGGGCTCCCCACTGGCACCGGCCGGCGTCGCGGAGCCCGCCGCAGCGGACGCGACGTTCAGTCCTTCTCCAGGCGGAACGACGCCGGAGTCACCGTCGTGCCCGGGAAGCGTGCCTCCACCAAGTACGTACCCGGCGCGGCCTGGTCCGCCGGCGGCGTGGCGCACTGGGGGGCGCTGTGGTGGCGGTCCCAGTCGACGGTGTGCGTGATCGTCGAGTTCGCCGGGACACGCAGCAGGAGGCTGCCGCCGCTGCGCGGGCAGTCGCTGGAGGACCAGACCTGGTCATCTTCGCTGTCGCTGATGGTCAGGACCGCGGCCTTCGGGCCGAAGTCGGCCTTGCAGGCGACGGCTGACGTGTTCTTCGCGATGAGCTGGAAGCGGGGCTTCTCGCCGGGCTCGTAGGAGACTTTGACGCTGCGCAGGGTCAACTGCAGGGAACCCGGCGCGCAGTTCGGGATCGGGGATCCGGCAGGGACCTGCTGACCGGCGTTCGCTGCGCCGCCGTTCGCCGCACCGCTCGCGCCCGGGTCACCGTTCTTGCCCGTGCCGTCGGCGCCTTCGGCACTGCCGGGGTCGCCGGTGCCGTCGCTCTCGCCGGATGCGCCCGACTCGTCGCGTCCGCCCGGCTGTTCGCTGATCGCCGGGCCCGACGGGTCGTCGCCGGGCGTGATGGAGGGCGCGGGCCCGGAGCCGCTCGGCTTGCCGTCGTCGCCGGTGCTCCTCGTGCCGCCGCCACCGTAGTTGACCGCCCAGGCGATCAGCAGCGCGAGCAGCGCGAGCAGGGACAGGGCAACTGCCCTCCGTCGCCAGTAGATGGAGGAGGGAAGCGGCCCGACCGGATTGCGCAGAGATCCCACGCACCGAACTGTACGAGAGATCGGAGACAACTCCCGCCCCACCCGCCGCCTATGATGCTCGATTCTGTCGATCATCATCTGGAATGGGTCTGTTGACCCTGACTTTCGTCAGGGTTTGCCGTGGTCGTTGGCGTCGGGTGACCGCACCCGCGCTGCGCGTACGGTCCCTGGTCATGGACAGCGACATCTCCAGCCACATCTCCGGCGGCGTCTCCGGCGACGTCTCCAGCGGCCTGTACCGCGGCATCACCGCCTCCGCCCACGCGGCCCCCCACTGGGTGCGGCAACTCGCAGAACTCTGGACGGAGGCAGGTCTGCTGCTCTTCGGGGTGCTGTTCGTCGCCGCGTGGTGGCAGGCGCGCACCGGGAACGCACGGGCGATGGCGATGGCTCTCCTCGCGCCGCTCGCGACCGCCGCGGCCTATGTGTGCAGTGAGTCGCTGAAGTCCCTCGTGGACGAGGAGCGGCCGTGCCGCGCGGTCGCGGGGGCCGTGGCGCCGCTGGTGCCGTGTCCGCCCACGGGTGACTGGTCGTTCCCCAGCAACCACTCCACGATCGCGGGTGCGGCGGCCGTCGCCCTCGTACTCGCCGCGCCCCGGCCGCGCATCGGGTGGCTGACCGGGTCGCTGACCGTGCCGCTCGCGCTGCTGATGGCGTTCTCGCGGGTCTTCGTCGGTGTCCACTATCCGCACGACGTGGCCGTGGGCCTGGTGCTCGGCGCGGTCGTCGCGCTGGTGTTCGTACGGGCAGGGGAGCGTCCTGCCGCGTCACTGGCCGCGACGATGCGGACGAGCCGGTCGCGGCTCGCGCTCTGGCTCACGGGCCCTGGTGACCGGTGCGCAGTCGTGGACGGCGCCTCGGAGCGCGCCCCGGACCGTGCCTCGGACCATGCCTCGGTCTGCGTCACGGACCGCGCGTCGGATCCCGCCTCGCACCGCAGGCGGCGCTGAGCATGCCAGGATCGGAAGTGCCATGACTGCGACAGACATCCCCTCCCCCGCCGCTGAGGTCCCCGCCGATCTCCCACTCGACGACTCCATCGACGATTCCATCGACGACTCCACGGACGACTCCACGGACGACTCCATCGATGTCCTGGCCCACCACGACCTCCACGCCCCGGTGCTCGCCTGGTTCGACCAGCACGCCCGCGATCTGCCCTGGCGCCGCCCGGAGGCCGGCGCCTGGGGCGTGATGGTCAGCGAGTTCATGCTGCAGCAGACCCCCGTCAGCCGGGTGCTCCCCGTGTACGAGCAGTGGCTGGCCCGCTGGCCGCGCCCCGCCGATCTGGCCGCCGAGGCGCCCGGTGAGGCCGTACGCGCCTGGGGCCGGCTCGGCTATCCGCGCCGTGCGCTACGGCTCCACGGCGCCGCGGTGGCGATAACGGAGCGGCACGGCGGCGACGTACCCCGCGAGCACGCACAGCTGCTCGCGCTGCCGGGGATCGGGGAGTACACGGCTGCCGCCGTGGCGTCGTTCGCGTACGGGCAGCGGCACGCGGTCCTCGACACGAACGTCCGTCGGGTGTTCGCGCGCGCCGCGACCGGCATCCAGTACCCGCCGAACGCGACCACGGCCGCCGAACGCCACCTGGCCCGCGCCCTGTTGCCGGACGACGAGGCGACGGCCGCGCGCTGGGCGGCGGCCTCCATGGAGCTCGGCGCAATCGTGTGCACCGCGCGCAACGAGGACTGCGGGCGCTGCCCGGTCGCCGGACTGTGCGCATGGCGGCTGGCCGGGAAGCCGGCGCACGACGGGCCGCCACGGCGCGGCCAGACGTACGCGGGCACGGACCGTCAGGTCCGCGGCAAGCTGCTCGCGGTCCTGCGCGAGGCGGTCACGCCCGTGCCGCGGGCGGTCCTGGACCGGGTCTGGGACGAGCCGGTGCAGCGGAACCGCGCCCTGGACGGGCTGGTTGCAGACGGTTTGGTCGAGCCACTGGAGAATGACCGGTTCCGCTTGCCTCTCACCTGAGAATCCCCGGTAAACCCCGCGAAGCGCCGTTGTTACACAACCGATGGATGGCCGTGCGCCCTCCGACGGCTGCTTCGGACAGCCCCGTGACAACAGCTCCGTAGGTTCCTGTGCCGTAAGGGAAACCACGGGAACGCACAGCTTGTCACGGGGCTTGTCACGGGGACGGAGGCGGTTGGAATGGCGCACGGCGAGGTGCTCGAATTCGAGGAGTACGTACGCACCCGGCAGGAGGCGCTGCTGCGCAGCGCCCGGCGTCTCGTCCCCGACCCGGTCGACGCCCAGGACCTGCTGCAGACGGCGCTGGTGCGGACGTACGGCCGCTGGGACGGCATAGCCGACAAGTCGCTCGCCGACGCCTACCTCCGCCGCGTCATGATCAATACGCGGACCGAGTGGTGGCGGGCCCGGAAGCTCGAGGAGGTCCCGACCGAGCAGCTGCCCGACGCGAGCGTCGAGGACGCCACCGAGCAGCACGCGGACCGGGCCCTGCTCATGGACGTGCTGAAGGTGCTCGCCCCCAAGCAGCGCAGCGTCGTCGTGCTGCGCCACTGGGAGCAGATGAGCACGGAGGAGACCGCCGCCGCGCTGGGCATGTCGACAGGTACGGTGAAGAGCACGCTGCACCGGGCGCTCGCCCGGCTCCGCCAGGAGCTGGAGGCCCGTGAGCTCGAAGGCCGGGGGCTGGAGAGCCGCGGCCCGAAGGGCAGGGGCATGGAGAGTCGGGGAACCGAGAGCCGGGGAACCGAGAGCCGGGCAACGGCAGTCCGCGCACGGACGGGCCACGGGTCGCGCGTCCCTGCGCAGCGCGGGGAACGGCACGGGGATCGTACGTACGCACGTCGTGAGGAACGGGGGCGGGAGCAGTGCGCGGCCTAGCCGGAGACGGCATTGACGGCGGCAGTGCCAGAGGCTGCGTCAGCCGATGGGCGGCGAGTGGCACGGCAGTGGCCGGCCTCGCCGCCTTCGGGCTGCTCGCGCTCGGCTGTTCGACCGGCGGGACGGGGACCCGCGACGAGGGGCCGGCGCGGACCGATCCGGTGGCGCAGTCGCCGTCGAGCCCAGAGCCCTCCACGACGGCCTCGCCGGTGAAGAAGGTCGACGCGGTTCGGCTGATCATGGAGGACCCCAAGGTCAGCAAGCGGGTGAAGGCCGATCTGAAGCCGTGCGCGGCGGACGCGTACCCGGTCGACACGTCGTACGGGAACCTCACGGACAGTCCGGTGCCGGATGTCGTGGTGAATGTGTTGACGTGCGGAGGCGCCGTGGGGATCGGCACGTTCGTCTACCGCGGGGGCGACGACGGCTATGAGAATGTCTTCGCCGCCGAGGAGTCGGCCGTCTACTCGACGATCGACCGGGGCGATCTGGTCGTCACCAAGCAGGTGTACGCGAAGGGCGACCCTGTCTCGTACCCCTCGGGTGAGATCGTGACGACGTACCGCTGGGCCGGGAACAAGTTCACGGAACACGACCGGGTCGAGAACGAGTTCAGCCGGGCGGTGGACGGCGACGTGGTGGACGAGCCCGCCCCGACCGCGCCGAGCGAGAACTGAGCGAAGGACCGATCGGCGACGTACGGACCAGTGACAGTCCGACCGAGCGCCGGTCCGACGGACCGAGCGACCGAGCGACCGAGCGACCGAGCGACCGAGCGAGAACTGAGAGAGCAGCGGAGTACAGCGGGATGGCCGAGACACATGTCCTGTTCGTCGAGGACGACGACGTCATTCGTGAGGCCACCCAGCTCGCGCTGGAGCGCGACGGCTTCGCCGTGACCGCGATGCCGGACGGGCTGGCCGGCCTCGAGGCCTTCCGCGCGAACCGGCCGGACATCGCGCTGCTCGATGTGATGCTGCCGGGGCTGGACGGCGTCAGCCTGTGCCGACGGATCCGCGACGAGTCGACCGTGCCCGTGATCATGCTGTCGGCACGCGCCGACTCGATCGACGTGGTGCTGGGCCTGGAGGCAGGGGCGGACGACTACGTCACCAAGCCGTTCGACGGGGCGGTCCTGGTCGCCCGCATCCGTGCGGTGCTGCGCCGCTTCGGGCACGCGAGCGGCGTTGCGGGCGACTCGGGTGAGCCGGGCCAGTCGGGCGACCGCGGTGTGCTGACCTTCGGTGACCTGGAGGTCGACACAGAGGGCATGGAGGTGCGCCGCGCCGGTGAGCCGGTCGGGCTGACGCCGACCGAGATGCGGCTGCTGCTGGAGTTCTCGTCCGCGCCGGGCACGGTGCTGTCCCGGGACAAGCTGCTGGAACGGGTCTGGGACTACGGCTGGGGCGGCGACACCCGGGTCGTCGACGTCCACGTACAGCGGCTCCGTACGAAGATCGGCCAGGACCGGATCGAAACGGTCCGCGGCTTCGGCTACAAGCTCAAGGCCTGACCCCGGAATGAAGCGACTCGCCCTGCGCACCGGCGTCCGATGGCTGCATCTCCCGGGGGCACCCCCCGGACCCCCGGCAGTGGCCACCGCACGCCCACCGCGCCCCGGATCAGAACAGGCCGCCGCATGAAGCGACTCGCCCTGCGCACCGGCGTCCGATGGAAGATCAGCATCGCGATCGCCGCCGTCGGAGCCCTCATCGCGTTCGCGCTGAGTGTGGTCGTGCACAACGCGGCCCGTATCTCGATGCTCGACAACGTGCGCGATCTGCAGATGAACCGGCTGCTCTTCGCCCAGCGCATATACGAGACCACGAAGCCGAAGACCGAGCCCAAGTTCGGCGCCAAGCTCAACGACCCCGCGCTGCCCCGCGAAGTGAGGTACCTGCTCGAGGACGGCCACCAGGCCACCTATGTGCAGGAACACCACAGCGGCGCCCCTGACATCTGGGCCGCCGTGCCGCTCGGCAACGGCGATGTGCTGTCGCTGCACAACCGTTTCGCCGATCGCAGCGCCGCGATCATGAAGGATCTGGACCGTGCCCTGATCATCGGCTCGGTGTCGGTGGTCTTCGCCGGCTCCGCACTCGGCGTGCTCATCGGCGGTCAGCTCTCCCGCAGGCTGCGCAAGGCCGCAGCGGCGGCCGGCAAGGTCGCCCAGGGCAACACGGAGGTACGGGTCCGCAAGGCCGTCGGCGGAGTCGTACGCGACGAGACCGACGAGCTGGCTCGGGCCGTCGACGCCCTGACCGACGCCCTGAACGAGCGCATCGAGGCGGAGCGCCGAGTCACCGCGGACATCGCCCACGAGCTGCGCACCCCCGTGACCGGGCTGCTCACGGCCGCCGAGCTGCTGCCGCCCGGCCGGCCCTCCGAGCTCGTACGGGACCGGGCGCAGGCCATGCGCACGCTGGTCGAGGACGTACTGGAGGTGGCCCGGCTCGACAGCGCGTCGGAGCGGGCCGAGCTCCAGGAGATCGCCCTGGGCGAGTTCGTCAGCCGCCGCGTCGCTGTGCTGGACCCGGACGCGGTCGTGCGCGTCGTGCACGAGTCCTGGGTCAGCACGGATCCGCGCCGGCTCGAACGGATCCTGGGCAATCTGCTGGCCAACGCCGCCAAGCACGGCAGGACGCCGGTGGAGGTCACGATCGAGGGCCGTGTCGTACGGATACGCGACCACGGCCCCGGCGTCCCCGAGGCGCTGCTGCGCGAGGGCCCGAGCCGGTTCCGCACGGGGGCGAGCGACCGCGCCGGGCAGGGGCACGGTCTTGGCCTCACGATCGCGGCAGGCCAGGCCCGCGTCCTCGGCGCCCGGCTGACCTTCCGCAACGCGAACCCCGAGGGCGCCGCCGGTCCGGGTGCCGGCGCGAGCGGGGCGATCGCGGTGCTCTGGCTCCCGGAGCACGCCCCGACGAACACCGGCAGTTTCGCGATGCCCCAGCTCCCGGTCTGAGCGCCGTGCCCGGTGCGGGCGCCGCACCGGCGGCTACGCGCCGCACGGCTCCGGGTGTGTCGGCGGCCGTCGGCCTCTAACAGGCCCAGTCCTTGTCCAGGTCCAGTGCCCCCTCACGGCGCTGCGTGAACGAGAACCAATTGCCGGAGTCGTCCCGGAAGATCGCCTCCGTGCCGTACGGACGTTCCTGCGGCTCCTGGAGGAACTCCACGCCCCTCTCCTTCAGCCTGGCGTAATCGCCCTGGATGTCGTCCGTGGTCAGGACCCCTGCACCGAGGACGCCCTTGGCGATGAGCCGCTTCATGGCCTCCGCCGACTCGACGTCCATGGCAGGTGCGCCCGGGACCATCAGCGTCAGCTCGACATCCGGCTGGCCCTTCGCTCCGACGGTGAGCCAGCGCATGCCACCCTCGCCCATCGTCATGTCCGTACGGACCTCCAGGCCGAGCTTTTCGGTGTAGAACTCCTTGGCCCGGTCCTGGTCGAGGACCCAGACGGTGGAGATGGCGAGTCCTTTGATCATGGCGTACTCCTGGTCGACGCTCGTCCTGCTTGCCCTGCCACGGTAGGCAGCAGCCCCATCAGCTCGCTTCTTCAGAATTGCCGTGCCCGGGCGCGGTGATCTTGAGCGGGGTGGCCTCAAGCGCAACGGCCTCGGGCGCGGTGGCCTTGGGCGCGGTGGCCCCGGCCTCGGCGGCCTCACCTGTGGTGGCGCCGCTCGCGGTGGCCGGCTTGAAGCCGCCGGCCCACAGCATCGCGTAGCACCCGGGTATGAGGGCGGCACCGCGCCCCACATGCTTCGCCCGGTATTCGCTCGGCGTGAGCCCGGTTCGCATCCTGAAGCGCGTCGAGAACGTGCCGAGGCTACTGAAGCCCACCAGGTGGCATATCTCCGTGACCGACAGATCCACCGTGCGCAGCAAGTCCTCGGCCCGCTCCGTCCGTCTGCGCGACAGATACTGGCCGGGCGTCTCGCCGTAGACCGTCTTGAAGGCCCGGACGAAGTGGAACCGCGAGTAGCCGGCATGGGCGGCCACCGCGTCCAGGTCGAGCGGCTCGGCCCAGTCGCGGTCCATGGCGTCCTTGGCGAGGCGCAGCTGTCGCAGATGGGCGAGGTGCGCCGTCACCGGGGTGGCGTTCCCCCCTTGCTTCTCCACGGGCACGATGCTGGCACGTCCCACTGACAACGGCCCCCGGTGCCTGTGCACCGAGAGCCGCCGTCCAGTGAACCTGTGGTCAGACTGCCGCCTCCACGACCTTCGCACCGGCACCGGCACCGGCACCGGCCTCCGGCTTCGCCGGACCCGCGCCCTTCAGCGGCACCTCCTTGACGAAGAAGGCCGCCACGAACCCGATCACCGCGACCGCGGAGCCGAGCAGGAACGCCTCGTGCGTACCCGAGGAGACCGCGAACTGGTACGCCTCGCGCACCTGCTCCGGCAGCTTCGCCAGGCTCGCCGCGTCCAGCTGTGCGGACTGCTGGGTGGCCACCGAACCGCCCCGCGCGGCCATCTCGTCCTGCACCCGCCCGGTGAACAGCGCGCCCATGATCGCGACGCCGAAGGAGGAGCCGAGCGTGCGGAATAGGGTGGTGGTGGAGGACGCGACGCCCATGTCCTTCAGCTCGACGCTGTTCTGCGCGACCAGCATCGTGGTCTGCATCAGGAAACCCATACCTGCGCCGAGGACGGCCATGTAGAGCCCGGATGTGAGCCGCGACGTGCCGGTATCCATCTGCGCGAGCAGGAAGAGGCCCGCGACCGTCAGTGCGCCGCCGATGATCGGGAAGAGCTTGTACTTGCCGGTGTTCGTGGTGACCCGGCCCGCGATCAGCGAGACGACCATCATCGACAGCAGCATCGGCAGGAGCAGCAGGCCGGAGTTGGTGGCCGAAGCGCCCTGCACGGACTGCTGGAAGATGGGCAGGAAGAGCACGGCGCCGAACATCACGAAGCCGACGACGAAGCCGATCACCGACATGAGGGTGAAGTTGCGGCTGCGGAAGATGTGCAGCGGGATGATCGGGTCCGCGGCCCTGGTCTCGACGAAGAGGAAGCCGACGAGCGAGGCGACACCGATCGCGATCAGCTCCATGATCACGGCGGAGTCCCAGGCGTACTCCGTACCGCCCCAGGTCGTGACCAGCACGATCGACGTGATGCCGACAGTGAGCAGCGCCGCACCCAGGTAGTCGATCCGGGCCTTCGCCGCGCCCCGGTCCCGCTTCGGCAGGTGCAGTACCACGGTGAGCATGGCGAGCGCGACCGCACCGAGCGGCAGGTTGATGTAGAAGCTCCAGCGCCAGCCCCAGTGGTCGGTGATGGTGCCGCCGACCAGCGGCCCGCCGATCATGGCGAGGGCCATGACGCCGGCCATCATGCCCTGGTACTTGCCGCGCTCACGGGGCGGTATGAGGTCACCGATGATCGCCATGACGCCGACCATCAGCCCACCCGCGCCCAGGCCCTGTACGGCGCGGAAGCCGATCAGCTGGCCCATGTCCTGGGCCATGCCGCTGAGCGCCGAGCCGATCAGGAAGATCACGATCGAGGTGAGGAAGACGCCCTTGCGGCCGTACATGTCGCCGAGCTTGCCCCAGATGGGGGTGGAGGCAGCGGTGGCCAGCGTGTACGCGGTGACCACCCAGGACAGATGCTCGAGGCCGCCGAGCTCGCCGACGATCGTCGGCATGGCGGTGCCGATGATCATGTTGTCGAGCATGGCGAGCAGCATCGCGATCATCAGCGCGAACAGTACGACGCGGACGCTGCGCGGCTGCGGCCCGTCCGGTTCCTCGGGTTTCGCCTTGGTCATTTCTTCCTGTCCCGCCGCCATCGGTCCCACTCCCTGCGCCCTCAGTACTTACTTGTCGCCCG
Organism: Streptomyces sp. NPDC001514; assembly: GCF_053597075.1. Taxonomy (NCBI): domain Bacteria; kingdom Bacillati; phylum Actinomycetota; class Actinomycetes; order Kitasatosporales; family Streptomycetaceae; genus Streptomyces; species Streptomyces sp. NPDC001514. The sequence goes on along the minus strand of NZ_JBSFHO010000041.1, from coordinate 42,759 downwards.
GCTAGTTCACTACAATGGGGAAAGTAGACCCGTAACTAGCCGGGCGTCAAGTAAGTAATGACGTAGGCACGCCCCAGGAGAGCCCCCATGGCCAGAGGCAACACCCGGCAGCGCATTCAGGACGTGGCCCTGGAACTCTTCGCCGAGCAGGGCTACGAGAAGACCTCGCTCCGCGAGATCGCCGAGAGGCTGCAGGTCACGAAGGCGGCGCTGTACTACCACTTCAAGACCAAGGAAGACATCGTCATCAGCATCTTCGAGGACCTGACCAGGCCGCTCGACGAGCTGATCGCCTGGGCCGAGGAGCAGCCGCGCACCCTGGAGACCAAGCTGGAGATCCTGCGCCGCTACCAGGCGGCGCTCGAACGGGCCTATCCGTTCTTCCGCTTCATGCAGGAGAACCAGGCCACGGTGCGGGATCTGAGCATCGGCCTCACCTTCAAGGAGCGCATGATCACCCTGACCCGGCTGGTACAGGAGCCGGATCTCAGCCTGACCGACCGGGTCCGCTGCGTCAGCGCTCTGTTCACGATGCACGCCGGCACGTTCTTCATGCAGAACGTCGAAGGCGACCCCGAGGACAAGCGCGAAGCTGTCCTCGAGGTCGCCATCGATCTGGTGACCCAGGCCTATCAGGAGCCGCAGGCGTAGGCGTCACATGGTGACGGGCGTCAGATCGTGACGCCGACACCGCGCAGGAAGCTCGCCGGGTTCAGGGCGGAGCCGTAGTTCGGGGTCGTCCGGATCTCGAAGTGCAGGTGCGGCCCGGACGAGTTGCCGGTGTTGCCGGACAGGGCGATGACCTTGCCGGTGTCCACGGACTGGCCGACGGCGACGTTGACCTTCGACAGGTGGGCGTACTGCGAGTACTTGCCGTCGCCGTGCTTAATCACGATGGCGTTGCCGTACGCGGGGCCGTCGCCGCCGCCGTTCGGGCCGGCCTTCACGACGACACCGCTGCTGGCGGCCTTGACCGGGGTGCCGACCGGAACGGCGAAGTCCTGGCCGGAGTGCTTGTGGGACCACATCGCGCCGCCCTGGTTGAAGCTGGCGGTCAGCGTGTAGTTGCTGACCGGCTTGACCCAGGAGCCGGCCTTCTTCGCGGAGCCGGACTCGCCGGCCACGTGAGCCTGTGCGGCAGCCTTCGCCTGCGCCTTGGTGTGCTGGGCCACCGCGGCGGCGGGGGAGGCCTTCACCGTATCGGCGGCGGCGACACCGGCACCGGCTCCGACGACCATCACGGCCCCGAGTCCGACGGCCACCACGGCGCCACGGGTACGGAGCACGGACGGGCGGAGACGGTTGATGTTGCGCTTCGACATGCGGGGAGAACCTCCGGGCTGATCGGGCAAGAACCGACCCGGCGCTGGAGCACCGGGTGCCTCACCTTGGTAACCCGGACCCCCAACCCACCTCAAACAGCCCATCTACGACATCCCGTCGTAGAGAGGGCGGTGTGAGCGGGGCCCTTGACGGCGCCGGAACGGCAGTCCGGTATTGCCCGAAATCTCCGGACGAAGCATGGTTTAGGCCCACGTAGAGCCACTTCAGGCCGGACGTCCGACTCGGATTCCCCGCCACTCCGCCACCGCAGGGCCGAAAGTCCCTCCGGCAGCCCCCGGAAGGCCCGCAGCGCCACCGGAAACCCCCACTAAAGCGCCTAGTAGGCTCGGAACGGCATGTGCGCCTTGTCACGGCCGCGGCCCGCGCAGTGCGTCGTGGGTCACACCGAAAACGGCGATTTTCCGGGGGAAAACGCCCCCCATCGGGGCCTGGGATCTCGACGATCTGGGGGGATCACGCATGGAACCCGCACTCATCGGCACACGGCTGGCCTCGGCGGCCGTGTCACCGCTCCTGAAGCAGCTCCTCGTACGGGAGGGAAGCGGGGCGGGGCTGACGGACAAGCCCGTGCGCCTCGCCGGGCTGGTCTCCTTCCGGGGTGAGAAGCGGACCCTGACCGACAAGGACGTGCGCAGGCTCGCCGGCACCCTCGTCCGCCGGTCCCAGGCGGGGCCGGGCGAGCCGCCGTTCCCGCCGGACGAGACCGAGGCCGTCGCCGACGCCCTCGCCCGCACGCTGCTCGCCCTCGGCGACCTGGAGATGGACGACGTCCAGGCGGTGCAGCTCGGCCACCGCGAGCTGGCCCGGCGGCTGCGGACCTCGGAGGGGGCGCGCCGCGCCGAGGCGGGGCTGTCGGCGGACGCCGCCCTCTATCTCGACTCGGTGACCGAGTGGGCCTGCCTCCACATCCTCCAGTTCTTCACCCAGCGCTCCTCCTTCATCGCCCGCACTCTGGTCGAGCAGAGCCGCGTCCAGGCCGAGCTGCTCGCCAGGCTCGACGAGCTGATCCTGCGCATGCCGCGCGCCGACGGCCGCGATGTGGCCTTCGAGCGCCGCTACCTCTCGTACGTCGCGAAGAAGCACGGCAGCCTGACGATCTACGGCATCGACCTGCACCACTCGCCGGACGCCTGGCCACTGGACGTCGCGTATCTGTCGCTGGAGGCCGCCGGTCCGGCGGAGGGCCGCGCCGGAGCGCGGGCGGCCGGTCCGGAAACCGAGCTGCGGTCCGCCCCGGCCGAGACGACCCCCGCCGACGAGGCCCTTGCCCAGCACGACAAGGTGCTGCTCCGCGGCGTGGCCGGCTCCGGGAAGTCCACGCTCGTCCAGTGGCTCGCCACTTCCACCGCCCGCCAGGATCCCGACGAGCGGATGGCCTACCTCCGCGACCGGATCCCGTTCGTCCTGCCGCTGCGCACCCTCACCCGCCACGGCGAGCGGCTGCTCGCTCCCGAGCGTTTCCTCGCCGCCGTCGGCTGCCCGCTCACCCCGCCCGACGGATGGGCCGACCGGGTCCTGTCCGCCGGCCGCGGCCTCGTCCTGATCGACGGGATCGACGAGGTCCCCGAGGCCGAGCGCGAGCGGACCCGCCGCTGGCTGCGCGACCTCCTCGCCACGTACGAAGCCGACAGCGGCAACCGCTGGCTGGTCACCTCCCGCCCCTCCGCCGTACGCGGCGACTGGCTCACCCCCGACGGCTTCACCGAGCTCACCCTCTCCCCCATGAGCCGCACCGAGGTCGCCTCGTTCGTACGCCGCTGGCACCGGGCCGCTGGCGCCGAGGCCGCCTCGTACGAGCAGCCGCTCCTCGACGCCCTGCGCACCAAGCAGGACCTCGCCCGGCTCGCCACCAACCCCCTGATGTGCGGCCTGATCTGCGCCCTGCACCGCGACCGGCGCGGCTTCCTTCCGCGCGGCCGCAAAGCGCTGTACGAGGCCGCGTTGTCCATGCTGCTCGACCGCCGCGACCGGGAGCGGGACATGGGGGCGCCGTCGGGCATCGACCTCCCCGAGGCCCCGCAGATCCAGCTGATCCAGCGCCTCGCGTACTGGCTCACGCTCAACGGCCGTACGACGATGGACCGTTCACGGGCGGAATCACTCGTGACCGGCGCGATTCCCGCCGTTCCCGAGGCAGCGGCCGCCGACGACCCCCAGGCGGTCTTCGGGCATCTCCTCCACCGCAGCGGCCTGCTGCGCGAACCCTCCCCCTGCACAGTGGACTTCGTCCACCGCACCTTCCAGGACTACCTCGCCGCCAAGGCCGTCGTCGACGAATGGCACATCGGCGTCCTGACCCAGCACGCGGCGGACGACCAGTGGGAGGACGTCATCCGCATGACCGTCGCACATGCCAGACCCCGCGAATGCGCGGAGATCCTCCGGGAGTTGATGGACGCGGCGGACGCGGCGCAGGACCGCGCCACACAGCTGCGCATCCTGGTCGTCGCCGCCGCGGCGATGGACCAGGCGACGGAGATCTCCCCGGACGTCCGCGAGGCGCTGGGCGCCCGCACCGCGGAGGTCATCCCCCCGCACACGGCCGAAGAGGCCCGCGAACTGGCCACTGCGGGGCCTCTGGTCCTCGATCTGCTGCCGACCCCGGATGCCGTACCCGACGACAAGGCGGCCCGCATGACCGTCATCACCGCCTCGCACATCGCGTCGGAGGCCGCGGTCCCCTTCCTCGCCCGCTACGCCTCGCACCCGTCGCTGCTGGTCCGCTCGCAGCTCGTCTGGGCCTGGGACCGGCATGAGACCCAGCACTACGCCGACGAGGTCATCGCGGCCGTCGATACGACGGGTCTGCAGTTCACCATCCGCAGTGCCGAGCAGGCCGAGGCCCTGATCGCGCTGGGCGGCAGGGAGTGGATCCACTTCAGCGGCGATCTCCCGGCAGAGCTGATCGGCAGGACCGTCCGGGCCTGCTCGCCCAACATGATCCGTATCTCGCGCAACAGGTCACTGACGGATCTGAGCTGCCTGCCGGGGACGCCCGACCTGGCGTACCTCGAGGTGGACCGCTGCCCGGGGCTGACCGACCTCTCGCTTCCCGGGAACGTCCTGGTCGGGGAGCTCGTGGTCGACAACGAGCAGTTCGAACGCACGGAAGCCGCTCCACGGGTCGACAGGCTGCGTCTGGAGCTGAGGACCGAGGGCCATGCGCTGCAACGCGTTCCCCACCTCTTCCCGGACCTCACCACGGCGGTCGTGGACCACTGCTTCCCGGGACGGGACTTCGTCGCCGATCTTTCGCCGCTGCATGCGCTGGAGAAGCTCCGGACCCTTCAGCTCTTCGGATCCTCGGAGCGGTTCACCGGCGCGGACGGGTTCCCTGCCGATGTCCGGGTGGCCGTCGACCGAACCCGGTAGAGCGGCCGGCGTACGCAAAAAGGGGCTGCCCCGGACCCTCATGGGATCCGGGGCAGCCTGCAGCCGTTCGGAGCGCTTACGCGTCCTTCGACAGGTTCGGACCGGCGCCGCCACCCGCCGCCGACTCGATCGGCGGGACGTCCGGCAGGGCCGACTTCTCCTCGCCGCGGAAGGTGAACTTCTTCTCCTCACCCTCGCCCTCGGTGTCGACGACCACGATGTGACCGGGGCGCAGCTCGCCGAAGAGGATCTTCTCGGAGAGCAGGTCCTCGATCTCGCGCTGGATCGTCCGGCGCAGCGGCCGGGCGCCCAGGACCGGGTCGTAGCCCTTCTTCGCCAGCAGGAGCTTCGCCTCCTGGCTGAGCTCGATGCCCATGTCGCGGTCCTTGAGACGCTCGTCCACCTTGGCGATCATCAGGTCGACGATCTGGATGATGTCTTCCTGCGAGAGCTGGTGGAAGACGACCGTGTCGTCGACGCGGTTGAGGAACTCGGGCCGGAAGTGCTGCTTCAGCTCCTCGTTGACCTTCGCCTTCATCCGGTCGTAGGTGCTCTTGGTGTCGCCCTGGGCGGCGAAGCCCAGGTTGAAGCCCTTGGAGATGTCCCGGGTCCCGAGATTGGTCGTCATGATGATGACCGTGTTCTTGAAGTCCACGACCCGGCCCTGGGAGTCGGTCAGACGACCGTCCTCCAGGATCTGGAGAAGGGAATTGAAGATATCGGGGTGGGCCTTCTCGACCTCGTCGAAGAGGACGACGGAGAACGGCTTCCGGCGCACCTTCTCGGTGAGCTGGCCGCCCTCTTCGTAACCCACGTATCCGGGCGGGGAACCGAAGAGACGCGAAACCGTGTGCTTCTCGCTGAACTCCGACATGTCGAGGGAGATCAGCGCGTCCTCGTCGCCGAAGAGGAATTCGGCGAGCGTCTTGGAGAGCTCCGTCTTACCGACGCCGGACGGGCCGGCGAAGATGAACGAGCCACCGGGGCGCTTCGGGTCCTTCAGACCGGCACGGGTGCGCCGGATCGCCTGGGACAGGGCACGGATGGCGTCCTTCTGGCCGATGACGCGCTTGTGGAGCTCGTCCTCCATGCGGAGCAGCCGGGAGGACTCCTCCTCCGTCAGCTTGAAGACCGGGATGCCGGTGGCCGTGGCGAGGACCTCGGCGATCAGCTCGCCGTCGACCTCGGCGACGACGTCCATGTCGCCGGCCTTCCACTCCTTCTCCCGCTTGGCCTTCGCCGCCAGCAGCTGCTTCTCCTTGTCGCGGAGAGACGCCGCCTTCTCGAAGTCCTGGGAGTCGATCGCGGACTCCTTGTCCCGGCGGACACCCGCGATCTTCTCGTCGAACTCGCGGAGGTCCGGCGGCGCGGTCATCCGGCGGATACGCATCCGGGAGCCGGCCTCGTCGATCAGGTCGATCGCCTTGTCCGGGAGGAAGCGGTCCGAGATGTACCGGTCGGCCAGGGTGGCGGCCTGGACCAGCGCCTCGTCCGTGATGGAGACGCGGTGGTGCGCCTCGTAACGGTCACGCAGACCCTTCAGGATCTCGATCGTGTGCGGCAGCGACGGCTCCGCGACCTGGATGGGCTGGAAGCGGCGCTCCAGGGCCGCGTCCTTCTCCAGGTGCTTGCGGTACTCGTCGAGCGTGGTCGCACCGATGGTCTGCAGCTCACCGCGGGCCAGCATCGGCTTCAGGATGCTGGCGGCGTCGATCGCGCCCTCGGCGGCACCCGCACCCACCAGGGTGTGGAGCTCGTCGATGAACAGGATGATGTCGCCGCGGGTGCGGATCTCCTTGAGGACCTTCTTCAGGCGCTCCTCGAAGTCACCGCGGTAGCGGGAGCCGGCGACCAGCGCGCCGAGGTCCAGGGTGTAGAGGTGCTTGTCCTTGAGGGTCTCGGGCACCTCACCCTTGACGATGGCCTGCGCCAGGCCCTCGACGACCGCCGTCTTGCCGACGCCGGGCTCGCCGATGAGCACCGGGTTGTTCTTGGTCCGGCGGGACAGCACCTGCATGACCCGCTCGATCTCCTTCTCGCGCCCGATGACGGGGTCGAGCTTGGACTCACGAGCGGCCTGGGTGAGATTCCGGCCGAACTGGTCGAGGACGAGGGAGGTCGAGGGCGTGCCCTCGGCCGGGCCGCCGGCTGTGGCGGCTTCCTTGCCCTGGTAACCGGAGAGCAGCTGGATCACCTGCTGCCGCACCCGGTTGAGATCGGCCCCGAGCTTCACGAGGACCTGGGCGGCGACGCCCTCACCCTCGCGGATCAGGCCGAGCAGGATGTGCTCCGTACCGATGTAGTTGTGGCCCAGCTGAAGAGCCTCACGGAGCGACAGCTCCAGCACCTTCTTGGCACGGGGCGTGAAGGGGATGTGCCCGGACGGGGCCTGCTGGCCCTGGCCGATGATCTCCTCCACCTGCTGGCGGACCGCCTCGAGCGAAATCCCGAGGCTCTCCAGGGCCTTAGCGGCGACACCCTCACCCTCATGGATAAGGCCCAGGAGGATGTGCTCGGTGCCGATGTAGTTGTGGTTGAGCATCCGGGCTTCTTCCTGAGCCAGGACGACAACCCGCCGCGCGCGGTCGGTGAACCTCTCGAACATCGTTAATCGCTCCTCAGAGCGGTCAGTCAGTTAGGGGTCGATCCCCTCCCTGTCCTTCCGCAGCTTAGTCCCGCAAGCGGGGACCGCTCATTCCAACTGCCGACACCCGTCGATGGCCTCCTTGCCCCGAACGCCGACAAATGCTCCAACCCGATGGTGCGAGACGATGTTCCCGCAGGCCAGGCAGTTACCCGTGCCAGCTGTACGCCGATGGCGAACGTGAGACTCCAAAGACTGCGTGTCGTCCGTCCCCACTAGGGATGTCTTACCCGTAAGCAGTGACACTCCATGCGGCAGACGCCGGTTCCCTCAGCTACGGGCGAACACCCTTGCGCCTTCGAACACCTCGACACCCTCCCCTTTCGGGCACACTCCGCAATCAGATCTCCACAATGCGTAACCATCAGGTGGGCCCGGAAGTTCCCGGAGTATGGACTTCCGTGTCCCGCTCCCTCGTCCGCCGGTGCCGCTGCCGGTGCCGCTCGATGACGGCGTCGCGCGCTGGTACGAGAACGAGCTGGGATGGGCCACGACCGGCGGCCCGCCCGTGCAGCTGCTGACAGGGCTCCGCTTCGATGTGCTGGAAATGCCTGCCGATGCCGGGTTCGACCTGCTCAGGCGGTACGAACGGACCGGCCCGGTCGCCATCACGGGCGCGGTCCCTCGGGCCGGACGCCGGGGAAGAATGCGGCTGCTGGTGGCCGCGGGCAGTGCCGAAGAGCTGCCGGGGCTGCTCGACTGGCTGGAATGGGGCGGGATCGGTCTCGATCTGACCGCCCTCGGCGCGGGTACGTGGATGACCGCCCCGGTGCCGCCCGGCTTTCCGGTCCCGCAGGGGGCCGCCCGGTGGGTGCGGCCCCCTGAGCCGGGTCGCGAGGTGGAACCGTCACTGCCGACGCTCGCCCCCGTCGGGCGCAGTGCCGGACCCGGGGGCGTTGGGGGCACCCCCGACCTCGTACGGCTCGTGGACGCGGCGGCGAACGCATGCCACCGGGCCCGCTTGCTGCGTGCGAGTGCTCAGCCGTTGGCCTTCTCGTAGGCCTCGCGGATCTCGGCGGGGACACGGCCGCGGTCGTTGACGCTGTAGCCGTTCTCCTTGGCCCACTTGCGGATCTCCGCCGTGTCCTTGCTGCCCGTCGCGGCGACGCGGCCCTTGCCACGACCCGTCGCGGCACGGCCGCCGGTCCGCCGGCCGCCCTTGGTGTACGGCTCGAGCAGGCCGCGGAGCGTGTCGGCGTTGGCGGTGGTGAGGTCGATCTCGTAGGTCTTGCCGTCCAGAGCGAACGTCACGGTCTCGTCCGCCTCGCCGCCGTCGAGGTCGTCGACAAGAAGGACCTGAACCTTCTGTGCCACCGGATTTCCTTTCATCGAAAATGCAGTACGCGGAAAGGAAACCGCTTTTCCCGGAAAAACACAAACCCCTGGGAGAGGTTCAGAACCTCGAGAACGCGGGAAACGTGCGCGATTCGGACATAGGGATCCGGTCGGCGTTCCGATCCGCGTTCCGGCCGACCTTCCGATGGACGTTCCGGTCCACGTTCCGCCCGGGTTCGATCACAGGTGCAGAAGCATGCGGCTGTTGCCCAAGGTGTTCGGCTTCACTCGTTCGAGGCCCAGGAACTCGGCGACACCCTCGTCATAGGAACGCAGCAGCTCGCTGTAGACATCTCCGTCGACCGGTGTCTCACCGATCTCCACGAAGCCGTGCTTGGTGAAGAAGTCGACTTCGAAGGTGAGGCAGAAAACCCGGCGCACTCCCAGCCAGCGGGCGGTGTGCAGCAGCTGCTCCAGCACTTGGTGGCCGATGCCGTGGCCCGTGAACTGCGGATCCACCGCCAGGGTGCGCACTTCGGCGAGATCTTCCCACATCACGTGGAGAGCGCCGCAGCCGACCACTCGGGCGTCGGCGTCGCGTTCCGCGACCCAGAACTCCTGGATGTCCTCGTAAAGCGTCACCGTCGCTTTGTCGAGCAGGATGCCTTCGCCCACGTACGGGTCGACGAGTCGGCGTACGGCCTGCACATCGGTGGTCCTGGCCCGCCGAACGGTGACGGCATTTGCTACGGCATTGGGAAGCGGATGCGCTGAGGACATGACCGGACGCTATCGCCCCGCTCCGCCCCCGTCGTCGTCGCCCTCGCCGCCCTGTTCGGCAGGTGCTTGCCGAGAGGCCCGACGGGGCTCTTCCCGGGTGCCTTCCGCGGCGCCTTCCTGGACCTGGGGCTGAACGATGCGCATCGCGTCCTGGAGCGCCTCACGTTGCTCCTGCGACATCATGCCGAAGAAGGCGACAAGGGCCGCCGCGGGGTTGTCGCTCTTCGACCATGCTTCGTTCATCAGTGCGGCCGAGTACGCGGCCCTCGTGGAGACCGCGGTATATCGATAGGCGCGCCCTTCGACTTCCCTGCGCACCCAGCCCTTCTGATGGAGATTGTCCATTACCGTCATGACGGTCGTGTAGGCGATGGACCGTTCCTGCTGCAGATCTTCCAGGACTTCCCGGACCGTCACCGGACGGTTCCATTGCCAGATCCGCGTCATGACGGCGTCTTCGAGCTCTCCCAATTGACGGGGCACATCGCCACCATAGTGTGAGATGTCGGAATGGATGGCTATTGACGTACTTCGGGTACGAAAAAGGACGTACGGCTGCAGACAGCCGTACGTCCTCGAGAGAGCCTGGCCCCCGGGGCCGGGAAGCCCCGGGTTCAGGCCCCGGTCGGGCGGTCCGCCGGGGCGGACTGCCGGGCGGTCTCCGCGCGGGCGATCGCCGCGTCCACCGCGGCGTCCTCCTTGGCCTTGTTGGGACCGCCCTGGCTCTTGACGATCGTCACGACCAGGCCGATGAAGAACGCGGCCATCACGACGGGGGGCAGGAGCGCGGATACGTAGTCCATGCCCTCCAGAGTAGCTATCCGGCAGCCCGCTCCTCCGGCGGGGGCGCCGGCTTGCGGCGCGGGGGGAAGACCTCGCCGGGCGTGGGAATGGGACGGTCCGGCCGCGGCGCGGGAGCGGGGCCAGGGGACGGCTGCTTCGGGGCGGCCGGGCGGGGCTCCGGCTTGTCGGCCGCAGCGGCCAGGCCGCCGGGGAGGGCCGTCAGGCGTGCCCGGGGGGCACGCGGGACGGGTGGCTCCGCCGACGCGGCGGAGGAGGCGGCGGTACGGCGGGCGAGGCGGGCGCGCACCGACTGTTCCGCGAGGTCCTGGCAGCGCTCCAGCAGCGCGGCCGCGACGGCGGTGCGGTGACGGAGGGTGCGCAGGGCCGCGAGGTCCTCCGGGTGGGGGTCGTAGCCGGCGGCCAGGGCGTCCTGGAGGAGCTCCAGATAGCCGCCGGCCGAGCCGGGGAGTGCGTCGCGGTAGCGGACGAGGTCGGCGAGGAGGAACGTGCGCAGCCGCTCCGCCTCGCTCACGGCCTCGTCCACGGACTCGGCGAGCCGCAGACAGTCCTGGACGACGCTCTCGCGGGGCTGGGCGGGATTGAGGGCGACGGCGAGGGCGCGTCGGAGCACACGCAGCTCGTCTGCACTGAACGCCATGCCGCCGCGGGATCCGTATGGCGTGGGCATGCGCCGACAGTACGCGCTAATCGGACAAAATTCGTTTACCGCGGATGCGTGGCGCGGCGTCTCTTTGCGTCGGTGCCTCTCGGTGCCGGTGCCTCTTGGTGCCGGTGTCTCTTGGTGCGGCCGCCCGTGGCAGCCCTACGGGCGGCCGCCGTGCTCACATACGGGAGACGTTCCGCTCGTACACGAGCCGCAGGCCGATCAGCGTCAGCCAGGGCTCGTGCTCGTCGATCACGGACGACTCGGCGAGCACCACCGGCGCCAGGCCACCCGTCGCGATGACGGTCACCTCGTCCGGGTCGTCGGCGAGCTCCCGCTTCATGCGCTCGACGACGCCGTCCACCTGGCCCGCGAAGCCGTACACGATGCCCGCCTGCATCGCCTCGACCGTGTTCTTGCCGATGACGCTGCGCGGGCGGGCCAGCTCGATCTTGCGGAGCTGGGCGCCCCTCACGCCGAGCGCGTCGACCGAGATCTCGATGCCGGGGGCGATGACCCCGCCCGCGTACTCGCCGCGGGCGCTGATCGCGTCGAAGGTCGTCGCCGTCCCGAAGTCGACGACGATCGCCGGGCCGCCGTAGAGCTCGACGGCGGCGACCGCGTTGATGATGCGGTCGGCGCCGACCTCCTTGGGGTTGTCCGTCAGGACCGGCACGCCCGTCTTGACGCCGGGCTCGACGAGGACGGCGGGGACGTCGCCGTAGTAGCGGCGGGTCACCTCGCGCAGCTCGTGCAGCACGGAGGGGACGGTCGCGCAGATGGCGATGCCCTCGATGCCGTCGCCGAGCTCCACACCGAGCAGCGGGTGCATGCCCATCAGACCGTTGAGGAGCACCGCGAGTTCGTCGGCGGTGCGGCGCGGGTCGGTGGAGACGCGCCAGTGCTCCACGATCTCCTCGCCGTCGAAGAGGCCGAGGACGGTGTGGGTGTTGCCGACGTCGATGGTGAGCAGCATGGGATCAGTTCCCGGCCTCTCGGGAGTCCCGCAGGTCGAGGCCGATGTCGAGGATCGCGGACGAGTGGGTGAGGGCTCCGACGGCGAGGTAGTCGACGCCCGTCTCGGCGTACGCCCGGGCGTTCGCGAGGGCGAGTCGGCCGGAGGACTCCAGCACCGCGCGGTTCTTGACGAGGGCGACGGCCTCCTCGGTCTCGGCGGGGGTGAAGTTGTCCAGCAGGATCAGGTCGGCACCGGCGTCCAGGACCTCGCGGACCTGGTGGAGGGTGTCGACCTCGACCTCGATCGCGAGGTCGGGGGTGCCCAGCTCGGCGAGCTTCTCGCGCACGGCCTTGAAGGCCTGGGCGACGCCGCCCGCGGCGACGACGTGGTTGTCCTTGACGAGGGCGGCGTCGGACAGCGACATGCGGTGGTTGACGCCACCGCCGCAGCGCACGGCGTACTTCTCCAGCGCGCGCAGGCCGGGGGTCGTCTTGCGGGTGTCGCGCACACGGGCGTTGGTGCCCTCGAGGAGGTCGGCCCAGGCGCGGGTGGCGGTGGCGATGCCGGAGAGACGGCAGAGGATGTTGAGGGCGCTGCGCTCGCCGGTGAGGAGGTCGCGGGTGCGGGCGGTCACGGAGAGCAGTTTCTGGCCCGCCTCGACGCGGTCGCCGTCCTCGACGTGGCGCTCGACCTCGAACTCGTCGGTGCAGACGATCGACAGGACCGCCTCGGCGACCCGCAGGCCCGCGACGACGCCCGGCTCGCGGGCGGTGAAGTCGCCGGTGGCGACCGCGTCCGCGGGGACGGTGGCGACGGTCGTGATGTCCACGCCGCCGTCGAGGTCCTCCTCGATCGCGAGGTGGGCGATGTCCTCGACCTGGACGGGGTCGAGGCCCGCCTCGGCGAGGAGCTGGGCGAGGGCAGGGTCCAGGCCGCACTCGTACACCTCGTCGGCGCAGCCGCAGCCCTCGCCGCAGCCACCCGCCGAGTCGTCGGAGGCAGAGGCGGACGCCGGGGCGCTGATCTGGATCAGGGGTACGTCCACGGGCTCCGGACGTTCTTCGGGCGTGCTCACGGTTACGACTCCCTGGGGGCGAGGGGGGTGACGGGGGGAAAGGACTCGGTGCCGGTGCGGCGCACGACGAGACGTCGGTCAGGAGTGAGCCGTACGACAATATGGCGGCGCCACTGCGCGTCGTCGCGGTCGGGGTGGTCCTCGCGCCAGTGGCACCCGCGGGTCTCCGCGCGCTCACGGGCGGCGGCGACGAGGACCCACGAGACGAGCAGGAGGTTGGTGGCCTCCCAGGACTCCACGCCCGGCTCGGCGGACTTGTCGAACTCCTCGGCGTCATGCACCGCGGACAGGTCCAGCGCCTCCAGCGCGTCGGCGGCGGCGGCGAGGCTCGCGGCGGACCGGAGCACGCCTGCGCCGTGCGTCATGATCCGCTGGATCTCGTGCCGCGCCTCGGGGAGGAGCAGCGGCACGGGGGGTCGGCCGTCCGTGGCCGGCGGGCCCGCTGCGGCGGGGACGGGAATCGGGTCCGTCGCGATCGCCGCGGCGATGCGCTCCGCGAAGACCAGGCCCTCCAGGAGCGAGTTGGAGGCGAGGCGGTTGGCGCCGTGGACGCCGGTGCAGGCGACCTCGCCGCAGGCGTAGAGGCCCGGGACCGTGGTGCGGCCGTGGAGGTCGGTGCGGATGCCGCCGGAGGCGTAGTGGGCGGCGGGCGCGACCGGGATCGGCTCGGTCACCGGGTCGATGCCGTGGGCGCGGCAGGCGGCCAGGATCGTGGGGAAGCGGCTCTCCCACATCTCGGCGCCGAAGTGGCGGGCGTCGAGGAACATGTGGTCGACGCCCTGCTCCTGCATGCGGCGCATGATGCCCTTGGCGACGATGTCGCGTGGGGCGAGCTCGGCGAGCTCGTGCTGCCCGACCATGAAGCGGGTGCCGGACGCGTCGACGAGATGGGCGCCCTCGCCCCGTACCGCCTCGGAGACGAGGGGCTGCTGGCCCTCGGAGTCCCGGCCCAGGAACAGGACCGTGGGGTGGAACTGGACGAACTCGAGGTCGCTCACCTCGGCGCCGGCCCGGAGCGCGAGCGCGACCCCGTCGCCGGTGGACACCGACGGGTTGGTCGTGGCCGAGAAGACCTGGCCCATGCCACCGGTCGCCAGGACCACCGCGGGCGCGTGCACCGCGCCGACGCCGTCGTGCTGGCCCTCGCCCATGACGTGCAGGGTGATTCCGGCCGTACGACCGTCCTCGTCCGTCAGCAGGTCGATGACCAGCGCGTGCTCGATGATGCGTATCGCCCGCTCGCGTATCGCCGTGACCAGCGCCCGCGAGATCTCCGCGCCCGTCGCGTCGCCGCCCGCGTGTGCGATACGGCGCCGGTGGTGGCCGCCCTCACGGGTGAGCGCGATGTCCCCGCCGGCGTCCAGGTCGAACTGGGCGCCCGTCTCGATCAGCCGCCGCACCGCGTCGGGGCCCTCGGTGACCAGCGTCCGTACGGCCTCCTCGTCGCACAGCCCGGCCCCCGCGACCAGCGTGTCCTCCAGGTGCTGCTCGGGGGTGTCGCCGTCGCCGAGCGCCGCCGCGATACCGCCCTGGGCCCAGCGGGTGGAGCCGTCGTCGAGGAGGGCCTTGGTGACCACGACCGTACGCAGGCCCTCGGCCGTGCAGCGCAGTGCCGCCGTCAGGCCCGCGACGCCGGAGCCGACCACGACGACATCGGCGTCGATGGCCCAGCCGGGCGCGGGTGCGTTCAGCCGGGCGGCAACGGCGCCGACGCCGGTTCCGGTTACGGCTCCGGCGCCGGGTCCGGGTCCGGGGCTAGTGCCGGGGCCACTTCCGGTCGCGGTCATGCGGGCGCTCCGAAGGTCAGGGGGACGTTGTCGATCAGCCGCGTCGCTCCGACCCGCGCGGCGACCGCCATGATCGCCTCGCCCTCGTACGCGTCCGGGACCTCGGTGAAGTCGGTCGGGTCGACCAGCGCCAGATAGTCCAGGTCGAGCGACGGCACCGCCTTGGCCGCCTCTTCGAGCACGGCGCGGGCAGCAGCCCGTACGGCATCGGCCCCGCCGCCCGGCTGGGCCGCCGCCACCGCGTGCGCGTCGGCGGCCGCACGGGCCTCGCCGAGCGCCGAGAGCGCGGCGGCACGGGCCGTCGGCGCCGGGGAGGACTCGGCGCGGGCACGCAACGCCTGCTGCGCGGCGAGCCGGTCGTGGGCGGCGAAGAGGGACCGGGAGAGCGCGAGCGCGGTCCTCCGCTCGGCGGGCGAGAGGTAGCGGTTGCGGCTGGAGAGCGCGAGGCCGTCCGGCTCGCGCACGGTCGGGACGCCGACGATCTCCACCCGGAAGTTCAGATCGCGGACCATCCGGCGGATCAGGGCGAGCTGCTGGGCGTCCTTCTGGCCGAAGAACGCCACGTCGGGCCGGGTGAGGTGGAGGAGCTTGGCCACCACCGTGAGCATGCCGTCGAAGTGGCCGGGGCGGAACGCGCCCTCGAGGAGCTCGCCCATCGGGCCCGCGGAGATCCTCACCTGCGGCTCGCCGCCGGGGTAGACCTCGTCGACGGACGGGGCGAACACGAGGTCCGCACCCGCCTCCTGCGCGGTCTTCACATCGGCGTCCAGGGTGCGCGGGTAGCGGTCGAGGTCTTCGCCGGCGCCGAACTGGAGCGGGTTGACGAAGACCGTGACGACGACGGTGCCCTTGCGGCCGACGTGCTCGCGGGCGGAGCGGATCAGGGTGGCGTGGCCTTCGTGGAGGGCGCCCATGGTCATGACGACGGCGACAGGACCGCCCGAGGACTGGTCCAGGCGGTGGTCCAGGTCGTCGCGCGTGTGGATCAGCTCGGTGTCGCGGCTCATCGGTTGTCTCCCTCGGCCAGTACCCCCAGCAGGTCCTCGGCCAGCTCCGGCTTCAGCAGACCGTGCGCGAGCGCCCGGTCCGCGGTCGTACGGGCCATCGCCAGATAGCCGGCGACGGTGCTCGGCGCGTGCTTGCGCAGCTCCGCGACGTGCGCCGCGACCGTGCCCGCGTCGCCACGGGCGACCGGGCCCGTGAGCGCGGCGTCGCCCGAGCGCAGGGCGTTGTCGAGCGCGGCGCCGAGGAGCGGGCCGAGCATGCGGTCGGGAGCCGAGACACCCGCGGCGCGGAGCAGCTCCATGGACTGGGCGACCAGGGTGACGAGGTGGTTCGCACCGATCGCGAGAGCCGCGTGGTAGAGCGGGCGGGCCTCCTCCTCGATCCACTCGGGCTCGCCGCCCATCTCGATGACCAGCGCCTCGGCGGCGAGCCGCAGCTCGGCCGGGGCGGTGACCCCGAAGGAACAGCCGGCCAGCCGCTGTACGTCGACGCTCGTCCCCGTGAAGGTCATGGCGGGGTGCAGCGCGAGCGGGAGGGCGCCGGCCCGGCGGGCGGGGTCGAGCACGGCCGTGCCGTACCGCCCCGACGTGTGGACGATGAGCTGGCCGGGACGCACGGCTCCGGTCTCGGCGAGGCCTTCGACCAGGCCGGGCAGAGCGTCGTCGGGCACGGTGAGCAGCACCAGCTCCGCGCGGGCGAGGACCTCGGCGGGCACGACCAGCGGCACGTCGGGCAGCAGGACGGCGGCGCGGCGCACGGAGGCGTCGGAAACGCCGGAGACCGCGACCGGGCGGTGGCCCGCAAGCTGCAGGGACGCGGCGAGGGCCGGGCCGACGCGGCCCGCTCCCACGACACCCACGGTGAGGCGGGCCGGGCGGTCCTTGGGGTCGACGTGCTCGGAAGCGGGCGGGGTGGCTGAGGGTGGTGGTGCGTTCACGCGGCGATGGCCTTCCGTTCCAGTCCGCGGGGGGTACCGGACGATTCTTCGTCATGCTACGCCAGCGTTTCGACGGGCCCACGAGTTGTCCACAGCCTGTGGAGGCGCGGGGGTGCGGCGCGCGCCGGTACGGGCCGCCGCGGGGCGTTGCGCGCCTTCGGCGGGTCCCCTACGCCCCTTCGGGCGCGGAGCCCCAGCGGGGCTCCTTGGGAGCCCGTCCGGCGTTTGAGGACGGAGATGCGGGCCGACCGAACGGTACCGGTCACGACCGGGGGTCCGGGGGCCGGCCCCCACGCCGCAGGCGCCCCAGCCCAGCAGGGAGCACTGGAAGGCCAGCAGGGAGCACTAGAAGCAGCGAGGGCTTCCCCGGTGGAAGAGGCGGGTCGTGGCCGTGCGGAGGGGGTGGAGAGGGCGGCCCGCGAGGACCCTGGTGAAGCGGTGGTGGTCGCGGAGGGCCCGGAGCGCCCGCCAGTCGTCGCGGCCCGGGGGCGGTGGAACCGGGGCGCCGAGCCGGGCGGCGCGGTAGGTGTCGAGGAGGTGCTGCTGGACGGCATCCATGCCTCTCAGGCTCCGTCCGCACCACACCCCGCGCGCGTCGATTGACCAGCACCGTCAAATGGGGCGACGGACCGCCCCACGGACCCCGCACCATGGGAGGCGTGAGCGTCACCATCGACATCGCGGGCCTGCCGCCCGAGCGCATCCTCTTCGAGATCTCGCCCCTCGCCGAGCTGGGCGTCGCGCTGCACGCGCTGGCCGAGCCCGGGCATCATCCGGGGCTGCACGGCTGGGCGACAGCCACCGCGGCCGGGCTGAAGCCCGATCTCGCCGACCGGCTGCACGAGGCGGACTTCCTCTGGACGTCGACCTTCTCGGACGTGTTCATGCCGTTCGCCGGCGTACGCGGTGGCAACGGCCGCACGGGCGCCACCCTCGCCGAAGAACTCGACATGATGGACCGGCTCGACGACGAGCGGTTCGTCGCCTGCACCATGGAGTTCACCTGCTCCAGTACGTACGCCACGGGCGGCCCCGTGGACCGCGCCCGTGCGCTGGAGCTCGCCGCCACCCGCGGCCCCAAGCAGCTCGACTTCGCCCGGCGGCTGCTGGACGACCCCGCCTCCGTACGCGCCTGGATACGGCGCCTCTTCGAGGACTGCGAACAGGCCTTCTTCGCGGACACCTGGAACCGCGTCCGCACCCAGCTCGCCGCCGACGCCCGCCACAAGACCGAGATCCTGCGCCGCAAGGGCCTCGCGGAGGCGCTGCGCGCCGTGTCCCCCGCACTCTCGCTCAGCGAGGAGACGGGGCGTATCGAGGCCGACAAGCTCACGGTCGGCCACACGACCGCCCTGAACCCGGCCGTGGGCGCCGGGGTCACCTTCCTGCCGTCCAGCTTCGGCTGGCCGCATCTGATGGTGCTGCACGCCCCCGGCTGGCGGCCGGTCGTGCTGTACCCCGTCGCCGCCCCCGAGCTTCCCGGGCCCGCCTCGGTACAGCTGCTCAAACTCCGGATGGAGGCGCTCGCCCACCCCATGCGCCTGCGGCTGTGCCGCAACCTCGCCCGCGCCCCGTACACCACGGGCGAGCTCGCCGACGCGCACGGCATCACCCCACCGGAGGTCTCCCGGCATCTGTCGGTCCTGAAGAAGGCCGGCCTGATCACGACCCAACGGCGCGGCCGGTACGTACTGCACCAGCTGGACGTCTCGGTCGTGGCCCGGCTCGGCAGCGACTTCCTGGAGACCGTCCTGCGCTGAGGCCGAGACGCAGGTGGAGGCGGAAGCCGGGGGCGGAAGCGGGGGGCGGAAGCGGGGGGCGGAAGCCGGGGGCGGAAGCGGGGGGCCCAGGCGGGGGCGGTCAGTCGAAGCGGATGTGGGACAGACCCACCCTGACCCGCCGCAGCCGGTGCCGCAGCCGGCCGTACGTGTTCGGTACGAGGCGCAGCCCCGCCGACTCCGCGATCCTGTCCGCGACCTGAGGCACGGCCATCCGGTCGGTACGGATGTGCTCGGCGAACTCCGGCCCGCCGAGCCGCTCCAGGCAGTGGTCCAGCTTCCGTACGGCGAAGCTCTCCCGCTTCAGCCCGCGCCCGAGCCCCCGCTCAGTCAGGCGCCGCAGCACCGTCTCGCGCTCGGCGAGCAGTGCGAAGTGGTGCACTTCGTGGCCGGCCTCGTCCCGCAGCCGCCCGACGATCTCCCCGAAGTACGCCGGCTCGACGAGGGTCATCGGGGCGATCACCACCCCCGCCTGCCCGCGGAGCGTCAGGTCCAGCACCTCGTACACGCCCTGCCGCCAGGACCGCAGATCCTGGAAGTCGGCTCGCAACCCCGGCGGCATCATGCGGTGCAGCCCGAAGCCGACGTGCTCGGGATCGCAGACCACACTGCCCGGCAGCCGGCGCGCGAGCTCGTACGCCGTCTGCGTCTTGCCGCCCCCGAAGGGGCCGTTGATCCACAGCAGCATGCGGCTCAGGCCGCCCCGCCGCCCGCCCGCACCAGGCCCGTCTCGTACGCGAGCACCACCACCTGCACCCGGTCGCGCAGGTTCAGCTTGGTGAGGATGCGGCCGACGTGGGTCTTGACCGTGGCCTCGGACAGAACGAGCCGCGCGGCGATCTCGCCGTTCGACAGGCCCTGCGCGACCAGCAGCATGACCTCGCGCTCGCGGTCGGTGAGCCTCTCCACCTCCTTGTGCTGCGGCGGCCCGCCGGGGGACGGCAGCATCGGCGAGAAGCGGTCCAGGAGGCGGCGGGTCGTGGACGGCGCGACGACGGCGTCACCGCTGTGCACGGAGCGGATCGCCCCGAGCAGCTCGCCCGGCGGCACGTCCTTCAGCATGAAGCCGCTGGCGCCCGCCTTGAGCCCGGAGAAGGCGTACTCGTCGAGATCGAAAGTGGTCAGGATGATCACCCTCGGCGCGCCCGGCTCCGCACAGATGCGGCGGGTCGCCTCCACGCCGTCGAGCTTCGGCATGCGTACGTCCATCAGGACCACGTCCACAGGGGTCGAGCGGAGGACCTCGATGGCCTCGGCCCCGTCGCCCGCCTCGGCCACGACGTCCATGTCCGGCTGCGCGGCGAGCACCATGCGGAATCCCGTGCGCAGCAGCACCTGGTCGTCGACGAGCATCACGCGGATCGTCATGTACTGAGTCCTCTGTCTGGTGGGCGGGCCTGGTCGGCGGGCTGTCGACGGGCCTGGTCGGCGGGTTAGTGGGCGGGCTTGAGCGGGAGCAGTGCGCTGATCCGGAATCCGCCGCCCGGCCGCGGCCCCGCGTCGAGCGTGCCGCCGACCATACCGACGCGCTCGCGCATGCCGATGAGGCCGTGGCCCTTGCCGTCCGCGCCGCCGTCCTCGTACATCTCGTGCGAGGCTCCCCGGCCGTCGTCCTCGACCAGCAGCCCGAGCCCGTCGTCGAAGTACACGAGCCGCACGCTCGCCCCGACGTCCGGGCCGCCGTGCTTGCGGGTGTTGGTGAGGGCCTCCTGCACGATGCGGTACGCCGTGAGCTCCACGCCGCTCGGGAGCGGGCGCGGGGTGCCCTCGATCTTGAAGTCGACGGCGAGGCCCGCGTGGCGCACCTGCTCGACCAGCTCCTCGATCTGCTGGACGTCGGGCTGCGGCACGTACTCCCCGCTCTCCGGGGTGTCGCCGGTACGCAGCACACCCAGCAGCCGGCGCATCTCGGCGAGCGCCTGGCGGCCGGTGGTGGAGATGGTCTCCAGGGCCTGCCGGGCCTGGTCGGGCGCGGCGTCCAGGACGTAGGCGGCGCCGTCGGCCTGGACCACCATCACCGAGACGTTGTGCGCCACGACGTCGTGGAGCTCGCGGGCGATCCGGGCGCGCTCGGCGGCGACGGCCACCTTGGCCTGCGCCTCGCGCTCCTTCTCCAGCCTGGAGGCACGCTCCTCCAGCTGGGCGAAGTACGCGCGGCGGGTACGCAGTGAGTCGCCGAGCACCCAGGCGAGCGCGAACGGGACGCTCATGACGACCGTGAAGAAGATCTTGCCGCCGGTGCCGGTGTTCTCCATGGGCCAGCGGATCTGGGCGAGCGTGGCCGCGGACAGTCCGCCGACGAGCGCGAGGCGGGAGGCCCAGCGCGGGCCGTCGTGCGCCGCGACCGTGTAGATGATCACGAGCATCGCGAAGTCCGCGGGGTTGCTCTGGATGCCCAGCACGAGCTGGGCGATGCCGAGGACGGCGACGAGCAGCAGCATCTTCTCGGGTGCGCGGCGGCGCAACGCGATGCTGAGGCAGAGCAGGAGGACGATGACGGCGGCCGCGATCCGGGGCTCGTTGCCGACGTTCTCCTGGACCACCCACAGCATGGAGAACCCGAAGAGGGCGACGGCCCAGAAGCTGTCGACGCCCGTCGGGTGTCTGCGGATGAAGTCGTAGAGGCGCTGCACGTAACCCAGCGTAGGGAAAGCGGAAAGGTGCATGGGTCAACCGGAGGGCCGATCCGGTCGGCGGACGCCTACTCCGCAAGGTGGAGACTGACACGCGTGACGAGTGAGACGACGTATCAGGCAACGGACGGCCCGACCGCCGGCTGGCTCTCCTGGCGGGAGGCGACCGAGCGGGCGCTGTACGGGCCCGGCGGGTTCTATCGGCGGCCCGAGGGCCCGGCCGGGCACTTCCGCACGTCGGTCCACGCATCGCCGCTGTACGCCTCCGCGGTCGCCCGGCTCCTGACCGAGACGGCGGAGTCCCTGCCGGACGCCTCCGAGCTCGCTCTGGTCGACATGGGCGCCGGGCGCGGGGAGCTGCTGACGGCCGTGCTGGCGGCGCTCCCCGACGGGCGGCTGCCGGACGGGCGTCCGGTACGGGCCTGCGCCGTCGAGCGCGCCGACCGCCCGGAGGGGCTCGACCCGCGCATCGACTGGGCCGAGCGGGCCCCCGCCGGGGTGAGCGGGCTGCTGTTCGCGAACGAGTGGCTGGACAACGTCCCGGTCGACGTCGCGGAGGTGGACGAGGCGGGCGTCGCCCGGTACGTCCTGGTCCACCGGGCGGACGGCGAGGAGCGCCTCGGCGAGCCGGTGACCGGGGCCGACGCGGAGTGGCTGGACCGCTGGTGGCCACTGATGGAGCCCGGGACGCGGGCGGAGATCGGGCGTCCGCGCGACGAGGCGTGGGCGGCGGCGGTGGCGACCCTCGACGCGGGGCTCGCGGTCGCCGTCGACTATGCGCACCGGGCGGGCGTACGGCCGCCCTTCGGGACGCTGACGGGGTTCCGCGCGGGACGGGAGGTGCCTCCGGTCCCGGACGGCAGCTGCGACATCACGGCGCATGTGGCCCTGGACGCGTGCGCCGGTGCGGCGGTCGGCGCCGATGCCGGTGGCGGTGGTGTCGGCGCCCGCGGCGGCGCCGGCTTCGAACTGGTGACCCAGCGCGATGCCCTGCACCGCCTGGGCATCTCGGGCGAGCGCCCACCCCTGGCCCTGGCGTCGTCCGACCCTGCGGCGTACGTGCGTGCCCTGTCGACGGCCGGCGAGGCAGCCGAACTGACCGCCCGCGGCGGCCTCGGCGACTTCACGTGGCTGCTGCAGCGGGTCCCGGCGGAATTTGCCCCTCCCCACCCCTTCCCGTAACCGGGCTCCGCCCCGGACCCGCCTCGGGGGCTCCGCCCCGGACCCCGTCTCGGGGGCTCCGCCCCGGGCCCTTTCCCACCTACGCCCTGCGGGCGTGGGGGAACCCCACCGGGCCGGACGCGTGCTTTCGGCGGTGGCCTGCGCGCCCTGTTGCGGCCGGGCGTCGGGGACAAGCCGCCGAGTTCGCCTCGGGAACCGTGATTCGATCCGCTTTCCGCCGTCGCTCGGGCGACCCAGAACCTCGGGCGCTGTGCGCTGCAACGTCCGTCGGGATGCGCCACCGGGCCCGGGCATCGATGTGGCGGGCATCGACCCGAAGGCGCTCACATTCCGGCGAGGACGGATTCCGGGGCTACGCCCTGGACCCACCTGAGCCCTGGTGTGGGCAGGGCAGCCGAGCCCCAGGGCCCCCCGGCGCACCCCCAGCCCGTCTGGCGCTTGAGGACACGACCGAAGGCCGTACCGGGGGCTTGGGGGCTTGCCCCCAAGCCCCCGGAAGGGGCGGGGAGGGGCTGTGTCGATGTGCGGCTCCACCCGCGCAGGCGCACCCCGGGCGAGCCCGCGCTGTCCGGACCCTGGGCGGGGCCGCGCTCGCCATCCGGCGCGAGGGATACTGTCGTCCATGACGGAGACGACGATCGGCATCGGCGGCGCAGCCGAGAGCACCGACATGGTGCTGAACATCGGCCCGCAGCACCCCTCCACCCACGGCGTGCTCCGCCTCCGTCTCGTCCTGGACGGAGAGCGCATCCAGCACGCCGAGCCGGTGATCGGCTACATGCACCGGGGCGCCGAGAAGCTCTTCGAGGCGCGCGACTACCGGCAGATCGTGATGCTGGCCAACCGCCACGACTGGCTGTCCGCCTTCTCGAACGAGCTCGGTGTCGTCATGGCCGTCGAGCGCATGCTCGGCATGGAGGTGCCGGAGCGGGCGGTCTGGACGCGGACGCTTCTCGCCGAGCTGAACCGGGTCCTCAACCACCTGATGTTCCTCGGGTCGTACCCCCTCGAACTGGGTGGAATCACCCCGATCTTCTACGCCTTCCGTGAGCGGGAAGACCTCCAGCACGTCATGGAGGAGGTCTCCGGCGGCCGGATGCACTACATGTTCAACCGGGTCGGCGGCCTCAAGGAGGACCTCCCCGCGGGCTGGACCGGCCGGGCCCGGGCCGCGGTCGCCGAGGCCCGAGCGCGGATGGACGTGTTCGACCGGCTCGTCCTCGGCAACGAGATCTTCCGCGGCCGTACGCGCGGCATCGGCATCCTGACCACGCAGACCGCGCACTCGTACGGCGTCTCCGGCCCGATCGCCCGCGCCTCGGGCGTCGACTTCGACCTGCGCCGCGACGAGCCGTACCTGGCGTACGGCGAGCTCCAGGACACCCTCGAGGTCGTCACCCGTACCGAGGGCGACTGCCTGGCCCGCTTCGAGTGCCTGCTGGAGCAGACCCACAACTCGCTCGACCTCGCGGACGCCTGCCTGGACCGGCTCGCCGAGCTTGCGCCCGGGCCGATCAACCAGCGCCTGCCGAAGGTCCTGAAGGCCCCCGAGGGCCATACGTACGCCTGGACCGAGAACCCGCTCGGCATCAACGGCTACTACCTGGTCTCCAAGGGCGAGAAGACCCCGTACCGGCTCAAGCTCCGCTCGGCGTCGTTCAACAACATCCAGGCGCTGACCGAGCTGCTGCCGGGCACGCTGGTCGCCGACATGGTGGCGATCCTCGGGTCGCTGTTCTTCGTCGTCGGCGACATCGACAAGTAGCCCAGCGGACGGCGCCCGGAAGCACCGGGCGCCGTGACGCGTCAGGAAATCGCGCTGCGCAGCTCCGCGACGTCCAGCTGCTCGGTCTCGTCGTGTGCGGTCAGGTCGATGACCTTCCCCACCGCGCGGTCCGCCGTGCGCCTGCCGGCGGCCAGCGCCTCCTCGCCCACCACGTCCGCCAGATCCTCGTCCTGGACCGCCGCGAGCTGGGCGGCCTGCGCCGCGCCCGCGCCCGTGCCGAAGAAGTCGAAGCCGCCCAGGGGGCGCGGGGCCTGGCGGGCGGTGTACGGAACGATCGCCGCGGCGACCGGGACCGGAATCCTCGCGGGGACGGCGGACGACGGGCGGGCGTGCTGCTCTCCCCCGGCGGCCGCCGCGTGCTTCCCCTGCGGCTCGTCCGCCTCCCGCGCCCGCTCGGCGAGATCGCGCCGACGGGCCTCCTCGACGGTGTGCCTGGCCTGCTGGGCCGCCGCGTTGCGCGACAGTTCCTCCAGCGCCTTTGCGGCCCGCAGATACGCGGACGGCGTCGGCGTGGAACCGGCGGGCAGCAGCTCCTTCGGTGCGGCGGCCTCGAGCGCGAGCTGCCGGCGGCCTTCGAGCGCGCTGGCCCGCTCCGTCTCGGCGTTCGCGTAGCGCCGCAGCAGCGCGGCGTGCTCGTTGCGCAGCCCGGCGAGCTCGACCCGCTTCGAGCGGAGCTTCGCGTCCAGCTTGGCGCGCAGCTCGCGGGACTCGTCGAGGTCGGCCTCCAGCTCGGCTATCCGCTCCTCGGTCTTCCAGGCGTCGCTGGCGCGGGCACGGGTGAGCTCGGCGACGCGGCGGCCCGCGCTCCGGTCCCAGCTGCGCATGAGCACGGCGCCTGTGACCGCGGCTGCCGCCGCTGCCGCGACGAAGGTGCGGAGCACGACGGGATCCGCGAAAAGCCAGGCGCCGGCGGCACAGAGAACCGAAGCTCCGGCGACCGCGGAGGGCTGCAGGAGTCGGTGCAGAGGTGGGGAATGGCGGTGGCGTCCACGTGGCATGGCCAGAAATTTACCGTGCGTAGGTGACGAATGGGGGGTCGGACCGGCAATCTCTTGGCCACTTTGCCGCGCCGGCCCGACTCCCTTTACCCATCGCCCACTTGAGCGACCACTTGAGCGGCCACCCAGCGGCTACTTCTTGACCAGTCCCTTGGACTCCAGATACTCCTTGGCGACGTCCTCCGGCTTCGCCCGCTCCGCGTCCACCTTCCGGTTCAGCTCCACGAGATCCTGCGTGGTCAGCGCCTCGGTGAGCTTGCCGAGAACGTCGGCTATCTCCTGCGCACCGGCGTCCTTGGCGTTGACCACCGGCAGCACGTTGTCCGCGTTCTGGAGCTTCTTGTCGTCCTCAAGCAGTACGAGACCGAAACTCTCCAGCGTGGCGTCGGTCGTGGTGGTCAGCACCAGCTGGTCCTCACCGTCCTTGACCGCCTGCTTCGCCTGGGGAGTGCCGACGCCCTTCGGGTCGATGCCCGCCACATCGATGCCGTAGGTCTTCTTCAGACCGGGCGCGCAGAAGGGCCGTACTTCACACTCGTCACCGGCCGCGATCTTCACCTTGATCTTCGCCTTGCCAAGATCGGAAAGAGTCCTGAGCTTGTTCTTCTCGGCGAATTCCTTGCTCACCGCGAACGCGTTCTGGTCGACCGCCTCACCCGCCGGCAGCACCTTCAGTCCGCGCGGCTCCGCGAGCTTCTGCAGCCCGGCGACGGTGGCCGCGACATCGCTGGAGGCGACCGGCTTCTCCTCCGGTGCCTTCGGGCCGTTCGCCTTCGCGTTGAGGAATTCCGCGATCGTCGCCGCGTATTCCGGTACGACGTCGATCTCACCCTTCTCCAGCGACGGTTCGTACAGCTCGCGGTTCTTCACGGTCGTGACCGACGTGCTGTACCCGGCGTCGCCCAGCGCCTGCGCGTAGAGCTCGGCGAGCACCTTGGACTCCGTGAACGCCGCCGCGCCGACGACCAGCGTGCCCTTCTTGCCGCCGCCCGCGTCACCGCCGGAGCCGCCGGTACCGCCCTTCTCCTGCTCCAGGCTGTCGCCGCCGCACGCGGCGAGCGAGCCGACGAGGGCGACGACGCCCAGCACCGCACCCGCGATACGGGAGGTCCTGCTCATGAGGTTCACCATCCAAGGGAGTGAGTCGTCACACGGATTTCCGCTGGGGGCGCAGGGGACTGCAGACGCGGTCCACCAGCACCAGCACGGCCTCCACCAGGAGGGCGAGCACGGCCACGAGCAAGGCGCCCGCGACCACTTGAGGGGTGTTGTACGTGTTGAACCCGGCCGTGATGATCCGGCCGAGGCCACCCTGACCGACCATCGCCGCGATCGTCGCGGTCGCGACGACCTGGACGGCGGCCGACCGCAGCCCGGTCATGAGCATCGGGTACGCGAGAGGCAGCTCGACCCGGGCGAAGAGCTGCCGGCCCGACATCCCCATGCCGCGCGCCGCCTCCACGACCGCCCGGTCCACTTCCCGCATCCCCACATAGGCGTTGGTGAGCAGCGGCGGTATCGCGAACAGCACCAGCGCGATGACGGTCGGGACATATCCGGCACTGCGCAGTGGCGACACCATGAACAGGGCGAGCACCGCGAAGACGGGGACGGCCCGGCCCACGTTGGAGACGTTGACGGCGAGTGCACCGCCACGGCCGACGTGCCCCAGATGCAGGGCGACCGGCAGGGCGACCGCGCAGGCGAGCGCGAGGGCGACCCCGCTGACGTACAGATGCTCACCGAGGCGGTGCCACGCACCGCTCTCCCCCGCCCAGTTGGACTCCGTGGTCAGCCAGGACCAGGCATCGGCCAGTACCCCCATCAGCGGGCCTCCCGGGTCCGGGTCGTGCGTATTCGGGTCCAGGGGGTCAGCAGGCGCTGGACGCCGAGCAGCAGCAGATCGGCGGCGACGGCCAGCAGCACACAGAGCACCGAAGCGGTCAGGACCTGGGCCTTGAAGAAGCTGGGCAGCGCGTCCTCGATGAGATTGCCGAGACCGCCCCGGCCGACGATCGAGCCGACGGTGGTGAGCGCGACCGTGGACACCGTGGCGATCCGCAGGCCCGCCATCAGCGCCGGGAGGGCCAGTGGAAGCTCGACCTCCCAGAGCAGCCTGCCCGCCCCGTACCCCATCCCCCGCGCCGCCTCACGCGCGTCCTGCGGCACTGCCTCCAGGCCCGCCAGGATGTTCCGCACGAGGATCGTCAGCGAATACAGCACCAGGCCCGTGATCACCAGGGCGGCGGAGAGCCCGAAGAACGGCAGCAGCAGAGAGAACATCGCCAGCGACGGAACCGTGTAGAGCACGGTCGTCAGACCGAGGACCGGGCCCGTGAGGCGCGGACTGCGCCGGGCGAGCAGCGCCAGCGGGAAGGCGACGGCCAGCCCGATCAGCACCGACACCACCGTGATCCAGACATGCTGGACCGTGGCGTCGATCAACTCCTGGCTGCGGGAGCGGAGATATTCACCGCAGATCCAGTCGTTCGTGACCAGGCAGTTCTGCCCGCTCATGCGCCCCACCCCCCCATCGCCCGTCGTCGGCCGCCCGCGGCCCGTCGTCGGTCGTCCGCCGTCGAACGATCGAATGTCCGACCGAAACCGACCCTAACCCCCGCCACTGACAATCGCCGAGGAGCTTCGCGTTCCGGCAACACGCCCTTCACACATGGCCGGTCGCCACCCGCCACAATGGGGCGCATGATCCGATTCGAGCACGTCACCAAGCGCTATCCGGACGGCACCACGGCCGTCGACGACCTCTCCTTCGAGGTCGCCGAGGGCGAACTGGTGACGCTCGTCGGACCCTCGGGCTGCGGCAAGACGACCACGATGAAAATGGTCAACCGGCTCATCGAGCCCACCAGTGGCCGGATATTCCTCGACGGTCACGACATATCCACCACCGACCCCGTCGAGCTGCGCCGCCATATCGGCTACGTCATTCAGCAGGTCGGGCTGTTCCCCCACAAGACCGTGCTGGAGAACACCGCCACCGTGCCCCATCTGCTGGGCTGGAAACGCGGAAGGGGCCGCGAGCGCGCCGCCGAGCTCCTCGACCTGGTCGGCCTGGACCCGAAGAAGTACGGCGACCGCTATCCCGACCAGCTCTCCGGCGGCCAGCGCCAGCGCGTCGGCGTGGCCAGGGCGCTGGCGGCCGACCCGCCGGTCCTGCTGATGGACGAGCCGTTCGGCGCGGTCGACCCGGTGGTCCGCGACCACCTCCAGAGCGAGTTCCTCAAGCTCCAGGCGGCGGTCCGCAAGACGGTCCTCTTCGTCACGCACGACATCGAGGAGGCCGTGCGGCTCGGCGACCGCATCGCCGTCTACGGGCAGGGCAGGATCGAGCAGTTCGACGCCCCGGCGACCGTGCTGGGCGCGCCCGCCACCCCGTACGTCGCGGACTTCGTCGGCGCGGACCGTGGGTTGAAGCGGCTGTCCGTCACCCCCATCGAGGAGGGCGACCTCGAACAGCCGCCGGTCGTCCATCTCGACGACCCGCTGCCCCGCGAGCTCGGCTCGCGCTGGGCGGTCGTCCTGGACGGGGAGGACGAACTGCACGGCTGGATCTCCGCCGAACAGGCCGCGGGCGGCAAGGGAGCCGTACGGGACCACGCCCGCCGGATGGAGGCCTGGCTCCCCGTCGGCGCCTCCCTCAAGCAGGCGTTCGCCACGATGCTGCAGCACGACGCGGGGTGGATCGCGGTCATCGACCGGGAGGAGACGGGACGTTTCCTCGGCGTGCTGACCCCGGCACGGCTGCACGAGGCACTGCGCCGCTCCATCGACGCGGACGCGCAGGCCATCCCCCGGACCGACGTGGAACTGGAGACGATCGCACCGCGCTGAGACCCCGCGTCACACCGCGCTGAGTCTGCCGCTCATCCACACCAGAGCCGGCGGGATCTCCCGGTTCCAGGTGTTGAAGTTGTGCCCGCCGCTGTCGAGCGTGATGGACGAGACGCGGGCGGGCGCCTTCACCTTCTTGATGAAGTCGAGCGTCCCCTTCAGGTTTCCCTCGCCCTGCTTGGACGTGGTGACGAGGAAGGACGAGTTGCCCTGCGGCAGGTGGTCCAGACTCCAGAGCAGATTCGCCCGGTTCCGTTGCTTTTTGTTCCCGTGGAAGAGGTCCCCGGTCGTCACGTCGTCGGCGGCCTTGTAGTACGCCGACAGACCCGCGCCCGCCGCGTACTGCTCCGGGTGGTGCAGCGCGATCTTCAGCGCACAGTAGCCACCGGTCGAGTTCCCCATGAAGCCCCAGTTGCGCGGCTCGGTGCCGACGCGGTACGTCTCCGACACCGCGGCCGGCAGGTCCTTGGCGAAGAACGTCTCGGCCTGCGGCCCGCCCGGAATGTCGACGCACTCGGTGTCGCGGGGCGGTGCGACGGTCGGCCGCAGCATCACCAGGATCATGGGCTGCATCTTCTTGTCCTTGGCCTGCTGGTACGCCGTCCTCGGGTACTTGAGGCCCTTGAGCAGGTTCTCCGCGGTGCCCGGGTAGCCGGTCAGGACGACCGAGGCGGGGAAGGTCTTCTTGGCGTACGCGGGCTGGAAGTACTCGGGCGGCAGATAGACGTACGCCGGGCTGTCGATGCCCGACTTCTCACCCGCGATCACGACCTTCTGTATCTGCCCGCCCACCGCGGGGCGCGAGCCTCCCGGCACGTCCAGTTTCTGCTTGCCGGTCACCTTGATGTGCGCGCTGCTCAGCGATTGGTCCACGACCACGCCCATCTCCTGTTCCCGGCCGAGGAGATCGGCCCAGGAGCCGTAGAAGAGAAACGACTTGTTGGCGGCGAGGCCGGCCGAGGCGAAGAGCGCCAGCTGCGTCGCGAGCAGCAGTCCCACCCTGCCGAGCACGGCGCGCCAGCTGCTGCGGGACAGCCGTGGCCACAGCCAGATCGTCGCGGCGAAGAGAGCCACGGCGGCCAGTACGGCCAGCGCCAGAACTTTGTTGCTGGTGAGACCCATGGGGCGATCGAGCTTCTTCCGTGAGACGCGAACGTGAGATTTTCCTGAGAGGCGATGAACCCGTTCCCCGGAAGTGCCGTCCTAGAGGGAGCAAATTGTCCGAGCCGCGTGTTCTGCGGGCGCGGACTCCACGATCTCTCTCGGAGCCACGGGAAACGATGTCTGTCACGGTAGATGGGGATAAGTCGGGTCTGGTTCCGGTTCGGGTGCGCCGGATCCTCAGTGGCCCCCGCGCCGAATCCGT
The DNA here is from genome assembly GCF_053597075.1 of Streptomyces sp. NPDC001514. NCBI lineage: Bacteria > Bacillati > Actinomycetota > Actinomycetes > Kitasatosporales > Streptomycetaceae > Streptomyces > Streptomyces sp. NPDC001514. Next base: position 12,540 of record NZ_JBSFHO010000041.1, on the reverse strand, counting down.
ACCCGCGCTGGTCGGCACGGCCTGCACCTTCATCGGCCTGATCGACATCGCCGCAGGCGTGTTCCCGCGCTTCCGGCACAGCCGGATGCACGCATTCGCCGAGGTACTCCCGGGCGCCTTCGGCCCGTTCGCCGCCGCGCTCTCGCTCAGCGCGGGCGTCCTCCTGCTGCTCCTCGCGCACGGCCTCAAGCGGAACAAGCGGCGCGCCTGGCGGGCCTCCGTCATCCTGCTGCCGGCGGGCGCGGTGGCGCAGTTCGCGTACCGCCACTCCGTCATCGGCGTCCTGCTGTCGCTGGCCCTGCTCGCGCTCCTGCTGCGCCACCGGGACCAGTTCGCGGCACTGCCCGACCCGCGGAGCCGTTGGCGGGCACTCGCCAACTTCGTCCTGATGGGCGCCGGTTCCATCGGCCTCGGTCTGGTCATCGTCAACGCCCACCCGGGCAAGGTCGTCGGCAGCCCCAGCCTCACCGACCGCCTCGAACACGTCCTGGTCGGCCTCTTCGGCATGGAGGGCCCCGTCGGCTACCGGGGCGGCGTCGACTGGACCGTCGGCTACTCGCTGGGCGCCCTCGGCCTGCTCACCGCCGTCACCACCATCTACCTCGCCTTCCGCCCCGAGCAGCCGGCCGCCCGCCTCACCGAGGACGACGAGGCACGGCTGCGCGAGCTGCTCGCCAAGCACGGCGGCCGTGACTCCCTCGGCCACTTCGCGCTCCGCCGCGACAAGGGCGTCGTCTTCTCCCCCAGCGGCAAGGCCGCCGTCTGCTACCGCGTCGTCTCCGGAGTGATGCTCGCCAGTGGTGACCCGATCGGCGACGTCGAGGCCTGGCCCGGCGCCATCGAGCGCTTCATGGACGAGGCCAAGGCCCACTCCTGGACCCCCGCCGTGATGGGCTGCTCGGAGACCGGGGGCGAGGTGTGGACCCGGGAGACCGGCCTGGACGCCCTCGAGCTCGGCGACGAGGCGGTGGTGGACGTCGCGGATTTCTCGCTCAGCGGGCGTGCGATGCGGAACGTGCGCCAGATGGTGAAGCGCATCGAGCGGAACGGTTACGAGACCCGCGTCCGCCGCGTCCGTGACCTCTCCGACGGAGAACTGGAGCGGATACGCCTCGCCGCCGAGGACTGGCGCGGTACGGAGACCGAGCGCGGCTTCTCCATGGCGCTCGGCCGGATCGGCGACCCCTCGGACGGCGACAGCGTCATCGCCACCGCACACAAGGCCGACGAGGGCGGGGCGGAGTCCCCGTACGGCGATCTGAAGGCCGTCCTCCACTTCGTCCCGTGGGGTACCGACGGCATGTCCCTGGACCTCATGCGCCGCGACCGCTCCGCCGACCCCGGCATGAACGAGCTGCTGATCGTCGCCGCCCTGCAGGCATCCCCGAAGCTGGGCGTCGAGCGGGTCTCGCTGAACTTCGCGATGTTCCGCTCGGCCCTCGCACGCGGCGAGAAGCTGGGCGCGGGGCCCGTGCTGCGCACCTGGCGCGGGCTGCTGGTCTTTCTGTCCCGCTGGTTCCAGATCGAGTCGCTCTACAAGTTCAACGCCAAGTTCCGGCCGCGCTGGGAGCCGCGCTTCGTGGTCTTCCGCAACACCCGCGACCTGCCGCGGATCGGCTTCGCCGCGATGCAGGCGGAGGGCTTCGTGACCTTCGCCGTCCCGCGCCCGTTCCGCCGCCGGCGGACCCGCCCCGCGCGCCCCTGCGCCCATATCCGCCCGGCCACCGCCCCGGAGCAGGAGGTCCGCGCGGCGTAGCCGGGTCGGTTACGGGCCCAGGGGGTGTCTTGTGGATCAGGCCGGATCAGGGAGCGGGGTCCGGTGCATGGGGTCTCCCCAGGCCCGCAGGGCCTGATGGACGCATCACAAGGCGGAGGTGGGGTCCCCCCGCCGAAGGCAGGGGGAGAAATCGACGCGGTGGGGGCACCTCCCGTGCCCGAAGGGCTACGGGGGAGTCGGTGACCGACGACAACGCAGCGAGCTGCGGTGCCAGGCCACGCGAGCCCGGCAAGAGCCACAAGACACCCCCTAGGCTGGACGCATGAGTACCTTGCGCGGACGGGGCACGGCCACGGGCCTGCCGGAGTGGGACCGCTGTGCGGTCATGGGAGTCGTCAATGTGACGCCGGACTCCTTCTCCGACGGAGGCCGCTGGTTCGACACCACGGCCGCGGTCAAGCACGGCCTCGACCTGGTCGCCGAGGGTGCCGACCTCATCGACGTCGGCGGCGAGTCCACCCGCCCCGGCGCCACCCGGGTCGACGAGGACGAGGAGCTGCGGCGTGTGCTCCCCGTCGTACGGGGCCTGGCGTCCGAAGGCGTCACCGTCTCCGTCGACACCATGCGCGCCTCGGTCGCGGCGCAGGCGGTCGCGGCGGGCGCGGTGCTGGTCAACGACGTCTCCGGTGGCCTCGCCGACCCGGAGATGGTCCCGGCCGTCGCCGCCGCGGAGGTGCCGTTCGTCGTCATGCACTGGCGCGGGTTCAGCGAGGACATGAGCAGCAGGGCGGTGTACGGGGACGTCGTCGCCGAGGTCGTCGCCGAGCTGCGCGAACGCATGGACGCGGTCGTCGCGGGCGGTATCGACGCCGAGCGGATCGTCATCGACCCGGGCCTCGGCTTCGCCAAGCAGGCCGAGCACGACCTCGCCCTGGTCGCCCACCTCGCCGACCTGCGGCCCCTGGGCCGCCCGCTGCTGGTGGCAGCCTCCCGCAAGCGGTTCCTCGGCCGTGTGCTGGCCGAGGGTGCCGCCACCCCGCCCCCCGCCCGCGAACGCGACGCGGCCACCGCCGCCGTCTCCGCGATCGCCGCCCACGAGGGCGCCTGGGCGGTCCGGGTCCACGAGGTACGGGCCACGGCGGACGCCGTACGGGTCGCCAGGGCCGTCGAGGGAGCCCGGTGACTGCCCGTAGTACGGACGTCGAAGGCGTCGAGGAGGCCAACACCGCCTTCTACGAGGCGATGGAGCGCGGCGACTTCGAGGAGATCTCCGCGCTCTGGCTGAACGGCGACGGCGCCGACGACATCTCGTGCGTGCACCCGGGATGGCCGGTGCTCTCCGGGCGCGGCGAGGTGCTGCGCTCGTACGCGCTGATCATGGCGAACACCGAGTACATCCAGTTCTTCCTCACCGACGTGCGGGTGAGCGTGGCCGGCGACACGGCCGTCGTCACCTGCACCGAGAACATCCTGAGCGGCGGGCCCGCGGAGGAGGCGGGCGAGCTCGGGCCGCTCGTCGGGCAGCTCGTGGTGGCCACGAATGTGTTCCGCCGCACACCGGACGGATGGAGGATCTGGTCACATCACGGCTCACCCGTTCTGGCCGAATCGGACGAGGAAGAGGACGACGAGTCCCCCTCCTGAGTGGGTAAGCGCCCTGGTGGAGGTTGAGTTTCGGCGGACGGGGTAGGCGGCGCGCTACCAGCCGCCGGTGCATCTGTCCATAGCCCCCATGGGCGGGCGCTGTCGGTGTCCGCAGGTAGATTCGATTCAGTGCACTGCTGCCGCCCGCACGCGGCAGCGTGCGCGCAAGACCTACGACAGCAGGAGTGATTCGCGTGGATCGTGTCGCGCTGCGCGGCCTCAAGGCCCGCGGGCACCATGGCGTCTTCCCCCGGGAGCGCGAGGAGGGCCAGACCTTCATCGTGGACCTGGCGCTCGGCATCGACACCCGCCCCGCGGCGGCCGACGACGACCTGGCGAAGACCGTGCACTACGGAGTGGTTGCGGAGGAGGTCGTCGACGTCGTCCAGGGCGAGCCGGTGGATCTGATCGAGACGCTCGCGGAGCGGATCGCCCAGCAGTGCCTCAAGCACGAAGGAGTCCAGGAGGTAGAGGTCGTCGTGCACAAGCCGGACGCCCCGATCACCGTCCCGTTCGACGACGTGACCATCACGATCACCCGGAGCCGAGCATGAGCGACCCCACCGTGCAGCCGGTGCCCGCCGCAGTGGTCGAGCAGGTCGACGCCGCGGACACCACCCTGTCGAACCCCAAGCGCGCCGTCATCGCCCTCGGGGCGAATCTGGGCAACCGGCTGGAGACGCTGCAGGGCGCGATCGACGCTCTCGAGGACACGCCCGGCGTGCGCGTGAAGGCGGTCTCGCCGGTGTACGAGACGGAGCCGTGGGGCGTCGAGCCGGGCTCCCAGCCGTCGTACTTCAACGCGGTGGTGGTGGTGAAGACCACGCTGCCGCCCAGCTCCCTGCTGGAGCGCGGCCAGGCGATCGAGGAGGCGTACGACCGGGTGCGCGAGGAGCGCTGGGGCCCCCGGACGATCGACGTGGACATCGTGGCGTACGCGGACGTGGTCTCCGACGACCCGGTCCTCACCCTGCCGCACCCGCGGGCTCATGAGCGGGCCTTCGTGCTGGCTCCGTGGTACGACGTGGAGCCGGAGGCCCAGCTGCCGGGTCGCGGAGCCGTCGCGGAGCTGCTGGCGGCCCTGGGCCGGGAGGGCGTCGTGGCACGCGCGGACCTGGAACTCCGGCTGCCCGAGTAGTCGTTACGCTCTTCAGGGTCGCCAGGGTCGCCAACACGAAGGACACGCGGTGAAGCAACTACGGCTCGGAGTACTGGCCGGGCTCTTCGTGGTGGCCGGGGTGCTGTCATGGGGCGGTGCGCGGCTGTGGGACTCGTTCGGCACCCTGCCGAGCGTGCCGCTGGCGGCGCCGATCGTCCTCGCGGCGATCGCCGCCGTGCTGACGGCGACCGCGCTGTCGATCCGCTCCCGCTTGCGCGCGCAGCGTGAGCGCCGGCCCGGCGCGAAGGGCGTGGAACCGCTGATGGCGGCCCGTGCGGTCGTCTTCGGCCAGGCGAGCGCCCTGGTCGCGGCCCTGGTGAGCGGCATGTACGGCGGGGCGGGCGTCTTTCTGCTCGGCTCCCTCGACATCCCGGCCCGCCGCGACCAGGCGATCTATGCCGCGTTCTCCGTCCTGGCGGGCATCGCGGTGATCGCCGCGGCCCTCTTCCTGGAGCGCGTCTGCAAGCTCCCGGAGGACGAGGACAACGGCACAGGACACGTCCCGGCGGCGTAGCCCGCAGCGACGACGCAGTCGTCGGGGGCGCAGGGCGTGGCCTGTGGGCGCCTAGGGGGTGTCCTGGAGCGTCGATGCGCCCTCCACCTTCGTCGTCGACAGGATCGTCGTGAGACGTGTGAGGACGTCCTCCGGCAGGGCGATCCGAGCTGCGGCGAGGTTCTCCTCGATGTGCGCCGGGGTGCGGCTGCCCGGGATGGGGACCACGTGGTCGTCCTGGTGAAGGAGCCAGGCCAGGGCCAGCTGGGCGGGGGTGATGCCGAGTTCCGTCGCGATGCCCCGGACGGGGGCGAACCGGTCGGTGTTGACCTGGCGGTTGGCGGCGTCGAAGCGGGGCAGGTTCTGGCGGAAGTCACCCTCCTTCACCTCGCCGACCTGGCCGGTCAGGAAGCCCTGCCCGAGCGGGGACCAGGGAACGATGCCGATGCCCAGCTCACGGGCCGCGGCCAGGGTGGCCGGGTCGACGGGCCGCCACATGGACCACTCCGTCTGGACCGCGACCACCGGGTGCACCGCGTGCGCGGCACGCAGCTGCTCCGCCGTGACGTTCGAGACGCCGAGGTGACGCACCAGACCGGCCTCGATCAGTTCGGCGACCGCCCCGACCGTGTCCTCGAAGGGCACCTCCGGGTCGGGGAAGTGCGGGTAGTACAGGTCGATGTGGTCCGTACCGAGCTCCCGGAGGCTCGCCTCCGCGTAACCGCGGACATACTTCGGGTCGGTGTTGACGGCAAGCTCGCCGAAGGCCAGGCCGACCGGGAAGCGGTGCGGCTCGACACCTTCCGGCAGACGGAAGCCGAACTTCGTCGCGATGGTGATCTCGTCGCGCCGCCCGCGCAGGGTCCTTCCGACGAGCCGCTCGTTGTGGCCGTCCTGGCCGTAGCCGTCAGCCGTGTCGAAGAAGGTGACTCCCGCATCCGCGGCTGCGAGCAGCGCCCGCTCCCCACGGGCGTCGTCGACCTCCCCGTACATCCCGGGCGACAGCACCATCGCCCCGAAACCGAGCGCCGAGACCTCAAGAGCGCCGAGCCGGCGCGTAGGCAGAAGTTGTTCGCTCATGAAGCGATGCTTGCACGGGCCACCCGCCCTACCGGGGAGTTGAGCCGCACGAGTCGATCAGGGTGCAGCGTGCCCGTGAACGGCACGCTCGCGCCATGGTCAGCGCGCCATGATCAGGCTCATCGCCTCGTTGCGCGTGGCGACGTCCCGCAGCTGACCCCGCACCGCCGAGGTGATCGTCTTGGCACCGGGCTTGCGGATGCCGCGCATCGACATGCACATGTGCTCGCACTCGATGACGACGATCACGCCGCGCGGCTCCAGGATCTGCATCAGGGAGTCCGCGATCTGGGTGGTGAGCCGCTCCTGCACCTGCGGCCGGCGGGCGAACACATCCACGAGCCGCGCCAGCTTGGAGAGCCCGGTGATCTTGCCGGACGTCGAGGGGATGTAGCCGACGTGAGCCACACCCCTGAACGGCACCAGATGATGCTCGCAGCAGCTCACCAGTTCGATGTCCTTCACCAGGACCATCTCGTCGTGGCCCAGGTCGAACGTCGTCGTCAGGACGTCCTCCGGCTGCTGCCACAGCCCCGCGAATATCTCCTTGTAGGCCCGGGCCACCCGCGACGGCGTCTCCCGCAGGCCCTCACGGTCCGGGTCCTCTCCGACCGCGATGAGGAGTTCACGCACGGCGTTCTCGGCGCGCTTCTCGTCGAACTCGCCGATCGTGCCCTCGCCGTCCAGCGTCACCGGGTCGGTCATCTGTGCCTCGTTCCTGTCCTCTGGCGTGGCGCGAAAGCGCCGCGCCTCCCAGGCTAAAACCTGGGAGGCGCGGCGTTAATTCCGGGTTTCGGGCCGTCAGACCCGAGAACCACCTGGTCAGGCGTCCGGGCGCTCGTCCTGGACGGCCTCGGCCGACGCCTTGGTGACATCGGTCACCGTGGCGCTCGAGCCGGCCGCCGCGCTTGCCGCACTCGCCGCCGCGCCGTTGGTCAGCGCCAGCTCCTTCGGGGAGAGCACGGGCGGTCGGGTCGACGGCGTACGCCGCGAGGAGCCGGTCCACGCCGGGCGGGCCGGACGCTTCACGATCGGCGCGAAGATCTCGGCGATCTCCTCCTTGCCGAGGGTCTCCTTCTCCAGCAGCGCGAGGACCAGGTTGTCGAGAACGTCACGGTTCTCGACGAGGATCTCCCAGGCCTCGTTGTGCGCGGTCTCGATGAGCTTCTTGACCTCTTCGTCGACCAGCGCCGCGACCTCTTCCGAGTAGTCGCGCTGGTGCGCCATCTCACGGCCGAGGAACGGCTCCGTGTTGTCGCCGCCGAACTTGATCGCGCCGAGCCGCTCGGTCATGCCGTACTGCGTGACCATCGCGCGGGCCGTGGCCGTGGCCTTCTCGATGTCGTTCGCCGCGCCCGTGGTCGGGTCGTGGAAGACGAGCTCCTCGGCAGCGCGGCCGCCCAGCATGTACGCCAGCTGGTCGAGCATCTCGTTGCGCGTGGTCGAGTACTTGTCCTCGTCCGGGAGCACCATCGTGTAGCCCAGGGCACGGCCGCGGGACAGGATCGTGATCTTGTGAACCGGGTCGGAGTTCGGGGAGGCTGCCGCGACCAGGGCGTGTCCGCCCTCGTGGTACGCGGTGATCTTCTTCTCCTTGTCCGACATGATCCGGGTCCGCTTCTGCGGGCCGGCCACGACGCGGTCGATGGCCTCGTCCAGCATGTGGTTGTCGATCAGCTTCATGTCGCTGCGCGCGGTGAGCAGCGCCGCTTCGTTCAGCACGTTCGACAGGTCCGCGCCCGTGAAGCCGGGGGTGCGGCGGGCCACGGCGGACAGGTCGACGTCAGGGGCGACCGGCTTGCCCTTCTGGTGGACCTTGAGGATCTCCAGACGGCCCTGCATGTCCGGGCGGTCGACGGCGATCTGCCGGTCGAAGCGGCCCGGGCGCAGCAGCGCCGGGTCGAGGATGTCCGGCCGGTTCGTGGCGGCGATCAGGATGACGCCGCCCTTCACGTCGAAGCCGTCCATCTCCACGAGCAGCTGGTTCAGCGTCTGCTCGCGCTCGTCGTGGCCACCGCCGAGACCGGCGCCACGGTGGCGGCCCACCGCGTCGATCTCGTCGACGAAGACGATCGCCGGGGCGTTCGCCTTGGCCTGCTCGAAGAGGTCACGGACACGGGAGGCACCGACACCGACGAACATCTCGACGAAGTCGGAGCCGGAGATCGAGTAGAACGGAACGCCCGCCTCGCCCGCGACGGCGCGCGCGAGGAGCGTCTTGCCCGTACCGGGCGGGCCGTACAGCAGCACACCCTTGGGGATCTTGGCGCCGACGGCCTGGAACTTCGCCGGCTCCTGCAGGAACTCCTTGATCTCGTGGAGCTCCTCGACGGCCTCGTCCGACCCGGCCACGTCGGCGAAGGTCGTCTTCGGGGTGTCCTTGGTGATGAGCTTGGCCTTGGACTTCCCGAAGTTCATGACCCGGGAGCCGCCGCCCTGCATCTGGTTCATCAGGAACAGGAAGACGACCACGATGAGCACGAAGGGCAGCAGCGAGAGCAGCACCGAGAGGAACGGGCTCTGCCGCTCCGGCGAGACGGTGTAGCCCTTCTCGATCTCACCGGCCTCGTACTTCTTCTGCAAGGTGTTGGCGAGCTCGACGCCCTGGTTGCCGATGTAGCTGGCCTGGACCTTGTCGCTGCCGTCGATCTTCTGGCCGTTCTTCAGCTCGACCTTGATGATCTGCTCGTCGCCGGTGGTCAGCTTGGCCTGTTCGACCTGGTTCTTGGAGATCGCCTGGACAACCTCGGCGGTGTCCACCGTCTTGTAGCCGCCCGACGAGCCGACGACCTGCATCAGCACGACCACGGCGAGGACGGCCAGCACGATCCACATGACCGGCCCACGGAAGTATCGCTTCACGTCCATCCATACGGAGCGGTGTCGCTCCGTCCCTCCTGCCCGTAGGTAAATGCTGCTATGAGACTCAACTGAAAAGACTGTTCTTCGGACGGTACCCCAGCATTGTCACCCGGTACCGCCTTCCCATGCTCCAACGGCGGGAAGACGGTCCGGGTTCCCGTGCTGAGTGGGGTCGCCGTGTCAGCCGCCGTAGACGTGCGGTGCGAGAGTGCCCACGAACGGCAGATTGCGGTACTTCTCGGCGTAGTCGAGGCCGTATCCGATGACGAACTCGTTCGGGATGTCGAAGCCGATCCACTTCACGTCGATCGCGACCTTGGCGGCGTCCGGCTTCCGCAGCAGCGTGCAGACCTCCAGCGAGGCCGGCTCACGGGAGCCCAGGTTCGACAGCAGCCAGGACAGGGTCAGCCCGGAGTCGATGATGTCCTCGACGATCAGGACGTGCTTGCCCTTGATGTCGGTGTCCAGGTCCTTGAGGATGCGGACCACTCCGGACGACTGGGTGCCCGCGCCGTACGACGACACGGCCATCCAGTCCATCGTGACGGGGGTGGACAGCGCACGCGCCAGGTCCGCCATCACCATCACGGCGCCCTTGAGGACTCCGACGATGAGCAGGTCCTTGCCCGCGTACTCTGCATCGATCTTCGCGGCCAGCTCGGCCAGCTTCGCGTCGATCTCTTCCTTGGTGATGAGGACCGATTTGAGATCGGCGCCCATGTCCTTCTCGTTCACCCGCGTCGCTTTCTGTCGCTGCCCTTGCCGTATCGGCGCATCGGCCCGCTGGCCCGCTGCCGGCTCAGCCTTGCCGAATGACCAGTCTGCCACCCTGCCGGCGGGCCTCGACGCGGCCGGGCAGATTGATGGCCCCCTGGCCGCGCCAGCCGGTGATCAGCCGCTCGACCTCCTCGACATGCCGTGCGAAGAGCGAACCCGCAGGTGAACCGGCTGCGACCAGGGCCCGGCGGAGCACCCGGCGACGGACCGCGGGGGGCAGTGCGTAGAGCTTCGCGCAGTCGAGAAGGCCGGCTTCGTCACGTACGGACGAGTCCGCGTCGGCGGCCCAGGCGTCCAGGGCGTCGGCATCGTCGCGGGAGAGCTGGGCGGTACGGGCCAGGGCCTCGACGACCCCCTTGCCGAGCGCCTTCTCGAGGGCGGGCAGGCCCTCGTGGCGCAGCCGCGAGCGGGTGTACGCGGGGTCGGCGTTCATCGGGTCGTCCCAGACGGGCAGATGCTGGACGAGGCACGCCTTGCGGGCGGTCTGCCGGTCGAGGTGGAGGAAGGGCCGGCGGTAGCGGCCGGAGGGGGACACGGCGGCCATGCCGGACAGCGAGCGGGTGCCGGAGCCGCGGGCGAGGCCCAGCAGGACCGTCTCTGCCTGGTCGTCGCGGGTGTGGCCGAGCAGGACGGCGGCCGCGCCGAGGCGCTCGGCGGCCTCGTCCAGGGCGGCATAGCGGGCGTCGCGGGCGGCGGCTTCGGGCCCGCCGTCGCGGCCGACGGTCACGGCGATCGCCTCGACGGGGTCGAGCTCCATGGCGGTGAGGCGGGCGGCGACCTCGGCGGCGCGCAGGCTCGAGCCGGGCTGCAGGCCGTGGTCGACGGTGATGCCGCCGGCGCGCACGGACAGCTTGGGGGCCTCGAAGGCGAGGGCGGAGGCGAGCGCCATCGAGTCGGCCCCGCCGGAGCACGCGACGAGGACGAGGGGCGACCGGCCGGGGCCCTGCCCCTCCGTGGAGCGCCGGTCCGCGGAGCGCCCGTCCGCGTAGCGCGCGGTGCCTGTCGTGGCGCCGACAGCGGTGCGAGGGATCTCGGTCAGTTCGTTGAGTACGTCGTGGAGTACGCGGCGGACCGCCAGGCGTATCGCCGCGACCGCAGGATGGGGACCCATGTCCGGTGCCCTTCGTGAAGTTGGGGGTGCCTCGTCGGAGTCGGGACGGGAGGTTCGGTCACTCAGAGTGTATTGATGGTGACAGAACCGGGCCGTACCCCGAGCATTGCACGCCTACCCATCGCCTACGGTCCCTCGGATGGGTGATTAGGAGGGCGCCCTTCTGCCGTCGGCCGCATGCCGCTCATCAGTCTGCCTTACGGTGCACCCTCGCGATCCAGTCCGCCGGTTTGGCGATCTCCGCCTTGGTGGGCAGGGTGTTGGGCGAGGTCCAGACCCGGTTGAACCCGTCCATTCCGACCTCTTCCACGACGGCCCGTACGAAGCGCTCTCCGTCCCGGTACTGGCGCAGTTTCGCGTCGAGGCCGAGCAGCTTGCGCAGCGCCATGTCGAGGCGCGAGGCGCCCCGGGCGCGGCGTTGCTGGAACTTCTCCCGGATCTCGCCGACGGACGGAACGACCTGCGGGCCCACACCGTCCATCACGAAGTCCGCATGGCCTTCGAGGAGGGACATCACGGCGGTCAGCCGGCCGAGGATCTCCCGCTGCTCCGGCGTCTGCACGATCTCCACGAACGAACGGCCCTCGTTCTCCTCGCCCTCGGGCCGTCCCCCGGCGAGCGACTGGGCGGCCTCGCGCAGCCGCTCCAGCACGGTCATCGGGTCGACGTCGGTCTCGGCGAGGAATGACTGGATCTCGCCCTCCAGATGGTCGCGCAGCCAGGGCACGGCCGTGAACTGGGTGCGGTGCGTCTCCTCGTGGAGGCAGACCCAGAGCCGGAAGTCGTGCGGGGCGACGTCCAGCTCGCGCTCGACGTGGACGATGTTCGGCGCGACCAGGAGGAGGCGGCCGTTGCTTCCCGGGGCGCCGGGCAGTTCGCGGGTGGACGGGGCGAAGGTCTCGTACTGGCCGAGGACGCGGGACGCCAGGAACGAGAGCAGCATGCCCAGTTCGACACCCGTCACCTTGCCGCCGACGGCGCCGAACATCGCGCCTCCGGGCGTTCCGGCACGGCGCTCCTGCATCTTGTCCAGCAGCGGTTTCAGCAGCTCGCGGAAGCCCGCGACGTTTGCCTTCACCCAGCCGGCCCGGTCGACGACGAGGACCGGGGTGTCCTCGGGCTCATGCCCTTCGGGGATCATCCGGGTGAAGTCCCGGACGTGCTCCTCGGACGACTTGGCATGCCGGCGCAGCTCGGCGACGACGGCGCGTGCCTCGTCCCGGCTGACGTCGGGGCCCGGCCGTACAAGGCGGGTCGCGGTCGCGACCGCGAGGTTCCAGTCGACCATCTCGGCACCACCGATGCTCGTCATGCGTCAACCGTACGTTGTCGGGGCCGCGGTGCGAGCGGGTTACGCCCTGCCGGGCGGGGCCCCGTCGCCTCCGCGGGGCTGGGCCGGGACCGGCGGGGCGCCGGGTGTGTCCGTCCTCAAGCGCCGGACGGGGCTTGAAGCGCGCCCGGTTCCGCCGGGTGGGCCGGGGTGTCCGTCGTGTGCACCCGGTACCGCCAGGTGGGCCGGGGTGTCCGTCCTCAGACGCCGGACCGGCTGGGTTTGTGCCCGGTGACGCGGCGCCGGCCGACGGGCTGAGTGTGTGCCCGGTACCGCCGGGTGGGCCGGGGTGTCCGTCCTCAAGCGCCGGACGGGCTGGGTGGTCGGGGGTGCCCCGTGCCGGGTCGGTGCCGTCCGGGTCCGCTCC
>NZ_JBSFHO010000040.1:0-78637 GCF_053597075.1 Streptomyces sp. NPDC001514 | reverse complement strand
TACTGCAGGGGGGACCCTGTGGGAGAGTAGGACGCCGCCGAACAATCATTGCAAAAAGCCCCGGACCTTGTGGTCCGGGGCTTTTCTGCGTTCAGCAGGATTTGATCCCCGCTACCCCTCTGTACGGCCCCCGGAGACCTGAGGGTAAGGTCAGGAGGCATCATTGGCACGTTCCACACAGGAGGCCCCCGGGTGGAGGTCCAGGAGACTCGCGTTCAGACGGACCGGGTGCTCACCATCCCCAACATCCTCAGCATGGCCCGCCTGGTCGGCGTGCCGCTCTTCCTGTGGTTGATCCTTCTACCGGAGTTCGGCGGGCCGAAGGCCGACGGCTGGGCCCTGCTCGTACTCGCGCTGAGCGGTGTCAGCGACTATCTCGACGGCAAGCTCGCCCGGCGCTGGAACCAGATCAGCAGCCTGGGGCGCATCCTCGACCCCGCCGCTGACCGGCTTTACATCCTTTCCACCCTCGTGGGGCTGACCTGGCGCGAGATCCTGCCGCTGTGGCTCACTATGGCGCTTTTGGCCCGGGAGTTGATGCTCCTGGTGATGGTGGGAATCCTCCGCCGGCACGGCTATCCCCCGCCCCAGGTGAACTTCCTGGGCAAGGCGGCTACCTTCAACCTGATGTATGCGTTCCCGCTGCTGCTTCTCAGTGACGGAAACGGGTGGCTTGCGTCACTTGCCGAGATTTTCGGATGGGCGTTCGCCGGATGGGGTACAACTCTCTATTGGTGGGCAGGGATCCTCTACGTGGTTCAGGTCCGCCGGCTCGTCAGGGCGGATGCCCATGCCGATTGAGCCGTATGTCCGGAGCTGTGGTGAGACCGCCGGCCCGCACATGACATACCCAGGGCCTGCCCGGATGGGTGAAGTCGGCTAGACCGTCGTCTCTTCAAGGAGGACGCTTCCGACATGAAGGCCGTCGTGATGGCTGGTGGCGAAGGTACGCGACTTCGCCCCATGACCTCGAGCATGCCCAAGCCACTCCTGCCGGTGGCCAATAGGCCGATCATGGAGCATGTGCTGCGCTTGCTGAAGCGGCATGGGCTCACTGAGACCGTCGTAACCGTTCAGTTTCTCGCCTCCCTCGTCAAGAACTATTTCGGCGACGGCGAAGAGCTGGGGATGGAGCTCACCTATGCCCACGAGGAGAAGCCACTCGGCACCGCGGGAAGCGTGAAGAATGCCGAGGAGGCACTGAAGGACGATGCGTTTCTCGTCATCTCCGGTGACGCTCTCACCGACTTCAACCTGACCGACCTCATTGCCTTCCACAAGGAGAAGGGCGCACTGGTCACGGTGTGCCTGACCCGGGTGCCGAATCCGCTGGAATTCGGCATCACCATCGTGGACGAGCACGGGAAGGTCGAGAGGTTCCTGGAGAAGCCGACCTGGGGCCAGGTCTTCTCTGACACCGTGAACACCGGGATCTACGTCATGGAGCCCGAGGTCTTCGACTACGTCGAGGCGGACGTTTCGGTGGACTGGTCCGGCGATGTCTTCCCGCAGCTCATGAAGGAGGGCAAGCCGATCTACGGCTATATCGCCGAGGGCTACTGGGAGGACGTCGGCACGCACGAGAGCTATGTGAAGGCCCAGGCCGACGTCCTTGAAGGCAAGGTCGACGTGGAGCTCGACGGCTTCGAGATCTCGCCCGGTGTATGGGTGGCCGAAGGGGCTGAGGTGCACCCCGACGCGGTGCTGCGCGGGCCGCTGTACATCGGGGACTACGCCAAGGTCGAAGCCGACGTGGAAATCCGCGAGCACACCGTCGTCGGCTCCAATGTGGTCGTGAAGCGCGGTGCGTTCCTGCACCGGGCTGTCATCCACGACAACGTCTACATCGGGCAGCACTGCAATCTCCGCGGTTGCGTGATCGGCAAGAACACCGACATCATGCGGGCCGCGCGGATCGAGGACGGTGCCGTCATCGGCGACGAGTGCCTGGTGGGCGAAGAATCGATCGTCCAGGGCAATGTGCGTGTCTATCCGTTCAAGACCATCGAGGCCGGTGCCTTCGTCAACACCTCGGTGATCTGGGAGTCGCGCGGCCAGGCACATCTCTTCGGGGCGCGCGGCGTCTCCGGGATCATCAATGTGGAGATCACGCCGGAGCTCGCCGTACGGCTGGCAGGGGCGTATGCGACCACCCTCAAGAAGGGCGCTACCGTCACCACCGCGCGGGACCACTCCCGTGGCGCCCGGGCGCTGAAACGTGCGGTGATCTCCGCGCTCCAGGCCAGCGCCATCGACGTACGCGACCTCGAGAACGTGCCGCTGCCCGTGGCACGCCAGCAGACGGCACGCGGCAGCGCCGGCGGCATCATGATCCGTACGTCACCCGGTGTGCCGGACTCCGTCGACATCATGTTCTTCGACGAACGCGGCGCGGACCTCTCGCAGGCCGGTCAGCGGAAGCTCGACCGGGTGTACGCGCGGCAGGAGTACCGGCGCGCGTTCCCCGGCGAGATCGGGGACCTGTCGTTCCCGGCCAGCGTCTTCGACTCGTACACCGGATCGCTGCTGCGCAACGTCGATACGACAGGGATCGCCGAAGCAGGCCTCAAGGTCGTCGTCGACGCCTCGAACGGCAGCGCCGGTCTCGTTCTGCCGAGCCTTCTCGGCCGACTCGGCGTGGACGCGCTGACGATCAATCCCGGCCTCGACGAGTCCAGGCCGACCGAGACCGCCGACGCGCGCCGGAAGGGGCTGGTACGACTCGGGGAGATCGTGGCGTCCGCGCAGGCCGCGTTCGGCGTGCGCTTCGACACCGTCGGTGAACGGCTGTCGCTCGTCGACGAACGCGGGCGGATCGTGGAGGACGACCGGGCCCTGCTCGTCCTGCTCGACCTCGTCGCCGCCGAGCGGCGCAGCGGCCGCGTCGCCCTCCCGGTGACGACGACACGCATCGCCGAGCAGGTCGCCGCGTACCACGGCACCCAGGTCGAATGGACGACGACGTCGCCCGACGATCTGACCCGGGTATGCCGGGAAGAGTCCACCATCTTCGGTGGAGACGGCCGTGGCGGCTTCATCGTTCCCGAATTCAGCAGCGTTTTCGACGGCACGGCGGCGTTCGTGCGGCTCATCGGGCTGGTGGCCCGTACCCAGCTCACGCTGAGCCAGATCGACGCCCGGATTCCGCGGGCGCATGTGCTGCGCAAGGACGTCGCGACGCCATGGGCGGTCAAGGGCCTGGTCATGCGCCGGGTCGTCGAGGAGGCGGGAGATCGCTTTGTCGACACCACCGATGGTGTGAGGGTGGTCGAGGCCGACGGCCGGTGGGTGATGGTGCTGCCGGACCCCGCCGAGGCCGTCACCCATCTGTGGGCCGAAGGCCCTGACGACGCATCCGCGCAGGCTCTGCTCGACGAGTGGTCGGGCGTCGTGGAGAGCGCAGGTCACTGAGCCGGGAGAGGAACCGATAGAGGTGTGCCGGGAGGCTGCGCTTGCCGCCTCCCGGCACTTCGGTGGGGCCATTCGGCGGTAGCGGTTCCCACATGCGACGATGTGCGGCATGCCGCAGCAGCCCCCCGTCCGGAGCACCGCCTCACCGCCGCCGCGCCCCGATGCGTCCATGTCGCTGCTGAACAATGTCATGGACCACAGCCTCGACGACGGCTACGCCGAGGCGACGGCCCGCAGGGCGGCCGAGGGCGGCGGACTGCCCAGGCCGCTGCGCGCCAAGCTGGGGCTCGCCGCCGGTCTCGTACTGGCCGCCCTGGTCGTCACCCTCGGGGCGGCTCAAGCGCGGATATCGGCACCGGTGGTGGCCAAGGAGCGCGAGGAGCTCATCGACCGCATCGACGCGGAGACCGCGGCGGCCGACGAGCTGGAGGCCGAGGTCGACCGGCTCCGCAACGAGGTGGGGGAGCGGCAGCGCAAGGCGCTCGAGCAGCACGGCGGCGACCAGGGCCAGCTGGTCGCGCTGCTCTCGGGCGCCACCGAGGTCCACGGACCCGGGATCAAGCTTGTCGTCGACGATGCCAAGGACGCCGGGTCGGACGGGGGCGGGCCGCGCGAGAGCAGCGGCTTCTCCGATACGGGCCGGGTACGCGACCGGGACATGCAGCGGGTCGTCAACGGCCTGTGGGAGTCCGGCGCGGAGGCCGTATCGATCAACGGGCAGCGGCTGACGGCCCTGTCCGCGATCCGCGCGGCCGGTGACGCCATACTGGTCGACAACAAGCCGCTGGTGCCCCCCTACACGGTGCTGGCAGTGGGGGACGGGAAGAAGCTGAGCACCGCGTTCCAGGACAGCGCCGATGGCCAGTATCTCCACGCGCTGCAGGAGAACTTCGGTATCCGCACCAGCATTTCCGCACAGGAAGCGGTGCGGCTGCCGGCCGCGCCGAGCCTGATCGTACGTACCGCAGAGCCGAGGACCGCCGATGCCCCAACGGGCAGCGGGCAGGGCGCGGCCGACACAGGGAAGGGCACATCGTGATCGCCGTACTGGGCCTCGTCGTGGGAGTCGTGGCGGGACTGTTGCTCCGCCCCGAAGTGCCGGCGGTGGTCGAGCCCTACCTGCCGATCGCCGTGGTCGCGGCCCTCGACGCGGTCTTCGGCGGGCTGCGGGCGATGCTCGACGGGATCTTCGTCGACAAGGTCTTCGTGGTCTCCTTCCTGTCGAACGTCGTGGTCGCCGCCCTGATCGTGTTCCTCGGCGACAAGCTGGGCGTCGGCGCGCAGCTCTCCACGGGCGTCGTGGTCGTGCTCGGCATCCGGATCTTCTCCAACGCGGCCGCCATCCGCCGGCACGTGTTCCGGGCGTGAGGCCGATGAGCGACAACGAGTCGATGACCCGCGACGAGCCGATGCACGGCAACAGGCCGACGAGCGGTGGCGAGCAGGCGCGCGACGACGAGCAGGCGCCGAAGAATCCGCAGGCAGACGCTGACGCGCACGCCCGCCGGCAGGACCGGCAGGACCCGACCGACGGCACCGGCCGGCAGGACGGCACCGACCGGACCGACGGCACCGGCCGCCAGGACCGGACCGAAGGCACCGACCGGACCGACGGCACCGGCCGCCAGGACCCGACCGAAGGCACCGACCGTTACGACACCCCGGAGCAGCCGCACCACAGCGACCCGCAGGCCGGCAGGACCCCGGACGGGCTGACCGGCCGGCAGCGGCTGCTCGCGGCGCTCTGGCCGCCGCGCGTCACCCGCGCCCAACTCATCGTCGCCCTGCTGCTGTTCGTCCTCGGCCTCGGTCTGGCCATCCAGGTCCGGTCCACGAGCGACAACAGCGCGCTGCGCGGTGCACGCCAGGAGGATCTGGTGCGCATCCTCGATGAACTCGACGACCGCACCACGCGTCTGGAAGATGAGAAGGCGCGTCTCGAGGACCAGCGCACCGAGCTGGAGACCAGCTCGGACCAGGCCGAAGAGGCGCGGAAGCAGACCCAGGAAAAGGAGCGCCAGCTGGGCATCCTGGCCGGTACGGTGGCGGCCGAGGGCCCGGGCATCACGCTGACCATCGGCGACGGGTCCGGCGCCGTCGAGCCGGACATGCTGCTCGACGCGATCCAGGAGCTGCGGGCCGCGGGTGCCGAGGCCATCCAGATCAACGACGTCCGGGTGGTCTCCGACTCGTTCTTCTCCGGCAGCGGCGGTGACATCGAGGTCGACGGGAAGAAGATCGGCGCGCCCTACCGGTTCAAGGTCATCGGCAAGCCGCAGGACCTCGAGCCGGCGCTGAACATCCCGGGAGGCGTGGTGCAGACCCTGGAGAAGGAGCAGGCCACCGCCACGGTGACCCGGTCGGAGAAGATCGTCGTGGATGCCTTGCGACCGGCGCAACGGCCTGACTACGCTCGGTCGTCCTCCCAGTGACGCGGGGGCGGCAAAGGGGAGCCGGACAAGGACAAGAGGTTGCGGGGGGTCGACGCATCGTAAGCATGCTGCGTGGTGGAAACTGTCCGGAGGGTACGGACGTTGTGAGGATGTCCGGGTCGGCAGGTGTGTTCAATCAGGGTTCCTGCCCCACGGGCGGGTCTGTTTCGGTCAAGGGGAATCGCCCGTGAAGTTGTTTGGGAAGTTGTTCGGCAAGAGCGCACGCGAGGACAGCGGCACCGCCCGCCATCGCGCGCCGCGCCATGGCCAAGAGGCGGAGCAGGGCGGCGAGCGGCCGCTCTTCCGGGACGAGGTCGCCGGGCCGGGCGGTGACATTCCCGGCGGTCAGGGCGCGTCTGCTGTTGACCCTGCCGGTCCCGGCCGCATAGGTTTCGGGACACCGTCAACCTCAAGTACGGGTGGAGGGTTTACCCCCGATCCGTATGCGTCCCAGGCCCCCGCGGGGCAGCCGCGGCAGGAGGATCCGTCCATGCCGGTTTGTACGCGGTGCGGGCACCGCAACGCCGAAGCGAGCCGCTTCTGCTCCAACTGCGGCGCGCCGCTGCGGCCCGGAGTGCCGGCCGAGCGTGCTTCGGAGACGACCTCGACGATCTCCATCTCCGGGCTCGAGGCCTACGAGGCCGAGACGACCGGCCAGACGCCCGTGCCCTCGCTGTCGCCCGAGGCCCAGGCGGCCGTCGACGCGCTGCCGCTCGGCTCGGCGCTGCTCGTGGTGCGCCGCGGGCCGAACTCGGGCAGCCGCTTCCTGCTGGACGGCGAGCTGACGACGGCAGGCCGCCACCCGCAGAGCGACATCTTCCTCGATGACGTGACCGTGTCCCGGCGCCATGTGGAGTTCCGCAGGTCGCCCGACGGCAGCTTCACTGTCAGCGATGTCGGCAGCCTCAACGGCACGTACGTCAACAGGGAGCCGATCGACTCGGTCGTGCTGTCGAACGGCGACGAGGTTCAGATCGGTAAGTACCGGCTGGTCTTCTACTCGAGCCAGCGGGGCGTGTGACCCCTCAGGGAAGGTCCATGCTGCGAACACCCTCGGGCGGTGCCGGTCACGGCACCGCCGGTGGCGACCGGCTGTTCAGCATCGGCTCGGTGCTGAACCAGCTGCGCCACGAGTTTCCCGAGGTCACCATCTCCAAGATTCGCTTCCTGGAGGCCGAGGGACTCGTCGAGCCGCGGCGCACCCCCTCCGGCTATCGCAAATTCAGCCCCGAGGACGTCGAGCGGCTGGCGCAGGTGCTGCGCATGCAGCGGGATCACTATCTTCCCCTGAAGGTCATCCGGGAGCACCTCGACGCCGTGGAGCGCGGTGAGCAGCTCCCGCTGCCGCCCCAGGGCGGCGCGCCGCGGGATCTGACGGCCGGCGGAGACCTGGACCAGGACCGCCCCACGGCGGCCCGGGTCGGCCGGTCCGAGCTCCTCGCCGCTGCGGAGGTCACCGAGGCGGAGCTCGAGGCGTGGGAGTCGTACGGGCTCATCACTGCCGCGGCAGACGGCGGTTACGACGCCGAATCCGTGACCGTGGCCAAACTTGTGGCGGACATGGGCCGATTCGGTCTGGAACCGAGGCATCTCCGCGCCATGAAAGCGGCGGCCGACCGCGAGGCCGGACTGGTCGAACAAGTGGTCGCTCCGCTGCGCCGGCACCGCAATCCGCAGACCAGGGCCCATGCCGAGGCGACCACGAAGGAGCTCGCGGCGCTGTCCGTGCGGCTGCACGCCGCCCTCATGCAGACAGCCCTGGGCGTCCGATTGCGCTGATCCCGCCCCTGCCTCGCCCCTGCCTCGCATCGGCCGTGCGCCGATCCCGGGGGAGCCCGACTACCCAAACCTGCCGGGCACGTCCTAGGGTTGCTGTGTGAACGAGCTCGACGTTGTGGGTGTCCGGGTGGAAATGCCCTCCAACCAGCCGATCGTGCTCCTGCGTGAAGTGGGAGGCGACCGGTACCTCCCCATCTGGATCGGCCCCGGGGAGGCGACCGCGATCGCCTTCGCCCAGCAGGGCATGGCGCCTGCCAGGCCGCTGACCCACGACCTGTTCAAGGACGTGCTGGAGGCAGTCGGGCAGGAACTCACCGAGGTCCGCATCACGGACCTGCGTGAAGGCGTGTTCTACGCCGAGCTGGTCTTCGCCAGCGGGGTCGAGGTCAGCGCCCGGCCGTCGGACGCCATAGCCCTCGCGCTGCGCACCGGCACGCCGATCTACGGCAGCGACGGGGTGCTGGACGACGCGGGTATCGCGATCCCGGACGAGCAGGAGGACGAGGTGGAGAAGTTCCGCGAGTTCCTGGACCAGATCTCGCCCGAGGACTTCGGCTCCAGCAGTCAGTGACCTGCCGCCGGCGGATCCCCCTCGGTTCACCGGCACATTCGAGAAGCCGTTCCCGGGATCGGGGCACGGAAAACCACTCTCAGGGTGATTATCACTCGGCGTGCCGAGTGTGGCGATCGTTGACGCACCCCGAGTGACTGCCTACCGTCGAGATGGCAGGTCAAGGACGGAGGTCGGCGTGAGAAGCAGCGGCGACGGTACGGCAGGGGGTCCCCTCGGAGTGAGTCCGGGGCAGGGCGCGGCGTATCCGCTTCACATCAGTTCGGCCGACTCCTCGACCGAGACCATCGGCTACCGGGGCCCGACGGCATGCGCCGCGGCGGGCATCACCTACCGGCAGCTCGACTACTGGGCACGCACCGGGCTCGTGGAGCCGAGCGTGCGTCCCGCCTATGGATCCGGCACCCAGCGGCTGTACAGCTTCCGGGACGTCGTCGTCCTCAAGATCGTGAAGCGTTTCCTCGACACCGGCGTCGCGCTGCAGAACATCCGTACGACGGTGCAGCATCTGCGCGCCCGCGGGTTCACGGACCTGGAGCGCATGACACTGATGAGCGACGGCGCGACCGTGTACGAGTGCTCGTCGCCCGACGAGGTCGTGGACCTGCTGCAGGGCGGCCAGGGAGTGTTCGGGATCGCCGTCGGCGTGGTGTGGCGGGACGTCGAGGCGGCGCTGTCGCAGCTGCACGGCGAGCGCATCGACACCGGCGAGACACTCGTCGGGCACAACCCGGTGGACGAGCTGGCCAGGCGCCGGCGCGACCGGGCCGTCTGAGCGGCCCGCCGCCGTGGCCGTCCCGCCGCACGTGCCTTCCCGAGGGTTTCCGGGGGCCTTCAGAGCCCCCGGGGCGGGACAGGGGGGCCGCCCCCAGGCGTTCGCACGTGCGTACGGCCGATTGTCAGTGGCGTAGGGCAGCATCTGAGATGTGAGATCCGCGCCGACCATTCTGCATCTGGACATGGATGCGTTCTTCGCCGCCGCCGAGCAGGCGGCGAAGCCCAGCCTGCGCGGAAAACCGGTGATCGTCGGCGGGCTCGGGCCACGCGGAGTGGTGGCGACCGCGTCGTACGAGGCGAGACCGTTCGGCGTGCATTCGGCGATGCCGATGGCCCAGGCGCGGCGGCTCTGCCCGAACGCCGCGTATCTCGTGCCCCGCTTCTCGCTCTACCGGTCGGTCAGCGACCAGGTGATGGAGCTGCTCGGGAGGCTTTCGCCGCTCGTGGAGCCGCTGAGCCTGGACGAGGCCTTCGTGGACCTGGAGGCGGGAGGCACGGCCCATGACTCGCCCTCGGCACGGGAGGCCGGTGAGCGACTGCGCAGGGACATTCTCGCGTTCACGGGGCTCACCGGGTCGGTGGGCCTGGCCGGGTCGAAGATGCTGGCGAAGATCGCCTCCGAGCAGGCCAAGCCCGACGGTCTGGTGCTGATCGAGCCGGGCACGGAGCGGGAACTGCTCGGTCCTATGCCGGTGCGGACACTTCCGGGGGTCGGGCCGGCGACCGGTGAGCATCTGCGGCGGGCGGGAATGACCACGGTCGCCGAGCTGGCCGAAGCCGGCGAGGACGAGCTCGTACGGCTGCTGGGCAAGGCGCACGGGGCGGCGCTGTTCCGGATGGCCATGGGCCACGACGACCGGCCGGTGGTCGCCGAGCGCGACGCGAAATCGGTGTCGGTCGAGGACACCTTCGACGTCGATCTGCACGACCGGGTGCGGATCAGGCTCGAGGTGGAGCGGCTCGCGGACCGGTGCGTGCGACGGCTGCGCGGGTCCGGGCACTCCGGGAGGACGATCGTGCTGAAGGTCCGCAGGTTCGACTTCTCGACGCTGACCCGGTCGGAGACGCTGCGCGGGCCCACGGACGACCCGGCGGTGGTGCGGGAGGCCGCCGGGCGGCTGCTGGAGTCGGTGGACACCACGGGCGGGGTCAGACTCCTCGGGGTGGGCGTGAGCGGCCTCACCGACTACACCCAGGAGGACCTGTTCGCGCAGGCCGCGGCAGAGGAGCAGGCCCTCGGCGACGGACGCGAGAGCCCCGAGCACGGCACGAGCGGGGAGGAGCCGCAGGAGCAGGAGCCGCAGCCCCCCGCCGAGCGGCGCTGGGCCGCCGGGCACGACGTGCGCCACGCACGGTACGGGGCGGGCTGGGTGCAGGGGAGCGGACTGGGGCGGGTCACCGTCCGCTTCGAGGAGCCGTGGTCGGCCGCGCCGGGGAGAGTACGGACCTTCTCCGTCGACGACCCCGAGCTCGAACCCTCGGAGCCGCTGCCGCTGGTCCGGCCGGAACCGGACCGCACGCCACCGGACCCGTCACTGCCAGGCGGGTCACCGCAGGACGAGTCGCGGGCAGTTCCGTCACCGCCGGACGAGTCCTGACCGGATCAGTCGTCCTGGCCGGCCAGTCGGCCGAAATCGCGGTCCCCCGAAGACTCCGGCCCTGCGGCCGGGCCGCCGGAGTCGGAAGGCGGCGAGGGAGCCCGCTTCTCCGGGGGAGCGGGCAGGTCGAGGCCGTAGTGGTGGTACAGCTGGAGCTCCTGCTGGGGGGAGAGATGCCTGCCGACGCCGAAGTCGGGCGCATCCTTGATCAGCGCCCGCTCGAACGGGACGTGAAGTCCGTCGCGCGCCAGCTCACTCGGCTCCAGTGGCACGAACGCGTCCCTGCTGAACAGCCCCGTGCGGACGGCCGCCCACTCCGGCACCCCCGTGGCGTCGTCGAGATACACCTCGTCCACGGTCCCGATCTTCGTGCCATTGCGGTCGAACGCCTTGCGGCCTATCAGGCTGCGCGGATCGATATCGGTCTGCACGGTCCCTCCAACCAACTGGTCGCACCACCCCGTAACTACTACGAAAGTGCACATCTGTGGCCTCGGCCACTCGACGGCTGTGGCCAAGACCGCGCTGGTAGGCTGGCAGACGGCCGCTGACCCCGTGCGGGAGAGTGCTCCGGTTCCGTACCGGAGACGCCGAAGGAGCAAATCCTCCCCGGAATCTCTCAGGCCCCTGTACCGCACGGACGAGGTCACTCTGGAAAGTAGGGCGGGCGTCGGTCGGCATCCGCTCTCACCGACGGTGAAAACCGGCACGCCCACGAGCGGCGGACCGGTGAAGCTCTCAGGTTGAGATGACAGAGGGGGAGGCCGTCCGGGCACCCACGCCGTGGTGCCCCTCGCAGGTCGTATCGACCAGGAGGCCTCAGCATGACCGCCAACCGCACTCCGCTCTCCCAGCTGGAGCGAGGCACCCCCTTCGAACAGCGCCACATCGGCCCCGACGCCGCGGCCCAGGCGAAGATGCTCGCGCAGGTCGGCTACGGCTCGCTCGACGAGCTGACCGCCGCCGCCGTGCCGGACGTGATCAAGAGCGCCGAAGCACTCGGGCTGCCCGATGCCCGCACCGAGGCCGAGGTCCTCGCCGAACTGCGCTCCCTCGCGGACCGCAACGACGTCGTCGCCCCCATGATCGGCCTCGGCTACTACGGCACGTTCACCCCGCCGGTCATCCTGCGGAACGTCATGGAGAACCCGGCCTGGTACACGGCCTACACGCCGTACCAGCCCGAGATCTCGCAGGGCCGCCTGGAGGCGCTGCTCAACTTCCAGACGATGGTCGCCGAACTGACGGGCCTGCCGACCTCCGGCGCCTCCCTGCTCGACGAGGGCACCGCCGCCGCCGAGGCCATGGCCCTCTCCCGGCGCGTCGGCAAGGTCAAGGACGGCGTCTTCCTGGTCGACGCCGACACCCTGCCGCAGACCATCGCCGTGATCGAGACCCGCGCCGAACCGACCGGCGTCGACGTCGTCGTCGCCGACCTCAGCGACGGCATCCCCGCCGACATCGCCCAGCGCGGCGTCTTCGGCGTCCTGCTCCAGTACCCGGGCGCCTCCGGCGCCGTCCGCGACCTGAAGCCGCTCATCGAGCAGGCCCACGAGCTCGGCGCGATCGTCACCGTCGCCGCCGACCTGCTCGCCCTGACCCTGCTCACCTCGCCCGGCGAGCTCGGCGCGGACATCGCCGTCGGCACCACCCAGCGCTTCGGCGTCCCCATGGGCTTCGGCGGCCCGCACGCCGGCTACATGGCGGTCCAGGCCAAGCACGCCCGCAGCCTCCCCGGCCGCCTCGTCGGCGTCTCCGTCGACGCCGACGGCAACAAGGCCTACCGCCTCGCCCTCCAGACCCGCGAGCAGCACATCCGCCGCGAGAAGGCCACCAGCAACATTTGCACCGCGCAGGTGCTGCTCGCCGTGATGGCCGGAATGTACGCCGTCTACCACGGCCCCGACGGCCTCAGGACCATTGCCCGCCGCACCCACCGGTACACCGCCATCCTCGCCGCGGGGCTGCGCGCCGGCGGCATCGAGCTCGTGCACGACACGTACTTCGACACGCTCACCGCACGCGTCCCGGGCAAGGCCGCCGACATCGTCGCCGCCGCCCGCGAGAACGGCGTCAACCTGCACCTCGCGGACGCCGACCACGTCTCCCTCTCGTGCGACGAGACCACGGGCCGCGCCCAGCTGACCGCCGTCTGGTCCGCCTTCGGCGTCGACGCCGACATCGAGGCGCTCGACGCGGCCACCGCCGACACCCTCCCGGCCGGACTGCTGCGCACCGACGACTACCTCACGCACCCCGTCTTCCACCAGCACCGCTCCGAGACCGCGATGCTGCGCTACCTGCGCCGCCTCGCCGACCGCGACTACGCGCTGGACCGCGGCATGATCCCGCTCGGCTCCTGCACCATGAAGCTGAACGCGACCACCGAGATGGAGCCCGTCACCTGGCCCGAGTTCGGCCAGATCCACCCCTTCGCGCCGATCGAGCAGGCGCAGGGCTACGTCACCCTCATCCACGAGCTGGAAGAACGCCTCGCCGAGGTCACCGGCTACGACAAGGTCTCCATCCAGCCCAACGCCGGCTCCCAGGGCGAGCTCGCCGGCCTGCTGGCCGTCCGCGCGTACCACCGCGCCAACGGCGACGAGCAGCGCACCGTCTGCCTCATCCCGTCCTCCGCGCACGGCACCAACGCCGCCAGCGCCGTCATGGCAGGCATGAAGGTCGTCGTCGTCAAGACCGCCGACGACGGCGAGATCGACATCGAGGACCTGCGCGCCAAGATCGAGCAGTACCGCGACGAGCTGTCGGTCCTCATGATCACGTACCCGTCGACGCACGGCGTGTTCGAGGAGCACGTCGCCGACATCTGCGCCCAGGTGCACGAGGCCGGCGGCCAGGTGTACGTCGACGGCGCCAACCTCAACGCGCTCGTGGGCCTCGCCAAGCCCGGCAAGTTCGGCGGCGACGTCTCGCACCTCAACCTGCACAAGACCTTCTGCATCCCGCACGGCGGCGGCGGCCCCGGCGTCGGCCCCGTCGGCGTCCGCGCGCACCTCGCCCCCTACCTGCCGAACCACCCGCTCCAGCCGACCGCAGGCCCGGAGACCGGTGTCGGCCCGATCTCGGCCGCCCCCTGGGGCTCCGCCGGCATCCTGCCGATCTCCTGGGCGTACGTCCGGCTCATGGGCGGCGAGGGCCTCAAGCGCGCCACCCAGGTCGCCGTCCTCGCGGCGAACTACATCGCCAAGCGCCTGGAGCCCCACTACCCGGTGCTCTACACCGGCCCGGCCGGTCTCGTCGCCCACGAGTGCATCGTGGACCTGCGGCCGATCTCCAAGGCGACGGGCGTCAGCGTCGACGACATCGCCAAGCGGCTCATCGACTACGGCTTCCACGCGCCGACCATGTCGTTCCCCGTCGCCGGCACGCTGATGATCGAGCCGACCGAGAGCGAGGACCTGACCGAACTCGACCGGTTCTGCGACACCATGATCGCGATCCGTGCCGAGATCGAGAAGGTCGCCTCCGGCGAATGGCCCGCGGAGGACAACCCGCTGCGCAACGCCCCGCACACCGCGGCCACGCTCGGCGGCGAGTGGGAGCACCCGTACACCCGCGAGGAGGCGGTCTTCCCGGCCGGCGTCCAGGCCGCGGACAAGTACTGGCCCCCGGTGCGCCGGATCGACGGCGCCTTCGGCGACCGCAACCTGGTCTGCTCCTGCCCGCCCCTGGACGAGTACGACAACTGACCCACCTGCACAAAGGCGTCAGGGCCGGTTCGGAGATCACTCCGAGCCGGCCCTCTCGGTTCCGGTCCTGCCTCTGCCGTCCGGCCCGGCCGCCCGCGTCCTGCTCCGCTGTCGAACCAGGTACCGCTCGGCTGCCGAAGGCCGGGGCCGCTCCCTCAGCGCCCGCTCACGCCGCCTGCGCGACCTGCTGCGGCCGGTGCGGGGCGATGATCTGCCCGTCCGGAAGCAGCTCACCGGTGTCCTCGAAAAGCAGGACACCGTTGCACAGCAGGCTCCATCCCTGCTCCGGGTGGTGCGCCACGAGGCGGGCGGCCTCCCGGTCGGAAGAGTCGGCTGAGGGGCAGGGTGGCTGGTGCTGGCACATGGATGGGTTCTTTCGCTGCGGTGTGGTGAGTGTGCTGCGGCTCGATGCGGTGTTCATGGCCGCCCCCCGATCTGTCGGTCCGATCCCAGTGTTGCCCCACGGGCGTCAATCCGCAGGGATTTCACGGCAGCTCGTCTTACCACTTAATGACGTATCACCCGCGCGGACGGTTCAGCTCAACTGCACTGTCCGTTCGGGTGGTTCCGGCTGACCGTACCGGGCTAGTCCGGACGGGGCATGGCGACGCCCCGTGACACAGATGTCACGGGGCGGAACACCACGTAGCCATAGGTCAGGCGGGCGACCCCAGCAGCGGCGCCGGAGTGACGCGCAGCGTCAACACCGGCAGCAGATCCGCCACCCGATGGGGCCGGTGCGCGGCGATCCCCGGCGGTGCCGGCGCCAGCGGCACCAGCAGATCAGCAGGCGCGGGAGCCCCGCCCGACGCGTCGGCCTCCGTGTCACCGTGCAGCCACAGCGTGAGCATGTAGAGCTCGGGCACCGACAGCAGCCGCGGCTGGTAGTCCTCCGGCAGCGCCTCGGCCTGCTGCAGGGCCCGCTCGGTCGAGGCGATGTACGGGCCTTCGAAGAAGTGCGAGAAGGCCCAGCCGTCCGGAGTCAGCATCGTGTCCGCGGCGGCGACCGAACGCTCACCCCCGCGGATCAGGAACCTCCACCCGGCCAGGCGGGTACGTGGCGCTCGGCCCGCGCGCGGGACGACCTGGTCCAGCACATGGACGGGAAGCGGGAGTTCGGGACTCACCGCTCCTTGGACGGAACGCAGAGCAGGGGTACGGGCCTCGCGGACTGCGGCGGGGGAACCGAGTGCCGCGAGGACGCTGCGCAGGGCAGGCGCGGGAGCCGGGGGAACATGCAGCGGCATGGTGGGTCGCCTCTCACTCAAGAGACACGGTGATGCGAGGGCAGGGCAGGTGCGGACGGCACTGTCAGCGTGGGCCAGAGGGGGGCTGAAAGGCCATGGCCGAGCGCCAACTCTCTGCCTCGTTCACGGAGTTTATACGACGCGTGTTCACGCAGTGTTTCTGCTAGCTGTCCCCGGCATTGCGGGCAAGGTCGAATCCAGACTTTTTCGTGGGCAGTTACCGGTGCTTTCCCGCGAACGCAGGCGAGACACCTGGGGTGTTACCCCACCAGCGGACGGCCGAATCTCGTCGGCGTTTTCACCACGCAGCGGGCGGCGGTAACTGCGTACCGCACCATGCCGACGGAATGTGCCTCGCGAATACGGATCCAGACTAGCGGCCCCGCCGTCGCACGCGGGGCGTTATGGATCAGTCTGCCTGGGCATTATCGTCCGTGACGCGGTCGGCCGACACCGCAGGCCGCCCACTCGAGGAGGGGTGCTTCGATGGGGGAGAAGGTCGTGGCAGGAGGGTTCGACCTGTCCGATCGGCAAAGGTACCGGAGAAAGTTGCAGCAGTGTCTGGCGGGACTGGGGAGACTCCTGGCGGAGAAGAGGTTCGACCGGCCCAAGAACCTCATGGGCCTCGAGATCGAACTGAATCTCGCCGGCGCCGACGGCCAGCCGCGGATGCTCAATGCCGAAGTGCTCGACCGGATAGCCAGTCGTGATTTCCAGACCGAACTCGGAATGTTCAACCTGGAGGTCAACATAGCCCCACACCGACTCGGCGGACGGGTACTCGACCAACTCGCCGAAGAGCTGCGCACCGGACTGGGATATGCCCACCGCAAAGCCACCGAGATCGACGCGGGCATCGTGATGATCGGAATTCTCCCCACCCTCCACCGTAATGACCTGATCTCCGCGAACCTCTCCGACGTCGACCGGTACGCCCTGCTCAACGACCAGATCGTCGCCGCACGCGGCGAGGACTTCACCCTCGACATCGACGGCGTCGAACGGCTCAGCTGCACCTCGACGTCCATCGCGCCCGAAGCCGCCTGCACCTCCGTGCAGCTGCACCTCCAGGTCACACCCGCCCGCTTCGCGCAGGTGTGGAACGCGGCACAGGCCATCGCAGCCGTCCAGATCGCCGTCGGCGCCAACTCGCCCTTCCTGTTCGGCAGAGAACTCTGGCGCGAATCCAGGCCACCCCTCTTCCAACAGGCCACCGACACCCGCCCGCCCGAACTCCAGGCCCAGGGCGTACGGCCCCGCACCTGGTTCGGCGAACGCTGGATCGCCTCGGCGTACGAGCTCTTCGAAGAGAACCTGCGCTACTTCCCGGCGCTGCTGCCGATCTGCGACGAGGAGGACCCGCTTCGGGTGCTCGACGACGGCGGCGTACCCCGCCTCCAGGAGCTCGTCCTGCACAACGGCACCGTCTACCGCTGGAACCGCCCTGTGTACGGGCTCGCCGACGGCGTCCCGCATCTGCGCGTCGAGAACCGGGTCCTCCCGGCCGGGCCCACCGTCACCGATGTGGTGGCCAACGCGGCCTTCTACTACGGGCTGGTGCGGGCGCTCGCGGAGGAATCACGGCCCGTCTGGACACGCATGCCGTTCGACGTCGCCGCCGACAACTTCGACACCGCGTGCCGCCACGGGATGGACGCCGAACTCCTGTGGCCCCGCCCCGGCCGCAACGGCGGCATGACACGCGTACCCGCCGTCAAACTCGTACGGGACGAACTACTGCCCCTCGCCGCAGCCGGACTCGACGCCTGGAACGTCGAACCCGCCGACCGCGACCTCTACCTCGGAGTCATCGAGGGACGGTGCAGGCGCCGGATCAACGGCGCGTCCTGGCAGGCGGACGCCTTCCACCGGGCGAGGGAATCCGGACTGGACCGGGAAGCCGCCCTGGCAGCCGTCACACGCCGGTACACCGAGCTGATGCACCTCGGCGAACCCGTGCACACCTGGCCCGCCGGTCCGACAGGCTGAGCCCCGCCGGTCGACCCCACGGCTCCATGCCCGCCGCCCACCTACGCTTCCACGCCGGCCGACCACCCACGCGTCCACGCCGGCCGACCACCCGCCACAGGCCCTGCCTTCGTCCGCCACGCCCTCGTCGGGCAAGCTGTGACGGCGCGACGAGGCAAGGCGACTGGAGGCAGCTGTGCAGGCGGAAGCAGGACACATGTCCGGTTCGCTCCCCGAGGGGGGCTTGTCACGGAGGATCCTGCGGTCCGAGACGCTGCTCGTCCTGGCGCTCTCCCTGGGCGCCAGCGCGCTCTCGTCACTCATCAGCTTCATAGGCTCACTGACCAAGCCGGGAGGCCTGAAGGACCAGGCGGCCACACTCAACAGCTCCTACGCCCCCGGGCGACCCTGGCTCGACCTCGCCTGGCAGCTCTTCGGCATCGCCACCGCCCTCGTTCCGGTCGCGCTCGTCGCCCACCTCCTGCTGCGCGAAGGCGCAGGCGGACTCAAAGCGGTCGGCTTCGACCGGACCAAACCCTGGCCGGACCTTGGCCGCGGCGCACTGGTCGCGGCAGGGATCGGCAGCGCAGGGCTCGCCTTCTACCTGATCGCCAGAGCCGCCGGGTTCAATCTGACCGTGGTGCCCGAGGCGCTGCCCGCTGTCTGGTGGAAGTACCCCGTCCTGATCCTCTCCGCGCTGCAGAACTCCGTGGTCGAGGAAGTGATCGTCGTCGGATACCTGCTGAGGCGACTCGGACAGCTGGGCTGGACCCCGACGGCGGCCCTCGCCGCCAGCTCCGTGCTCCGCGGCTCGTACCACCTCTACCAGGGGATCGGCGGCTTCGTCGGCAACATGGTGATGGGCGTGGTCTTCGTCCTGCTGTACCGGCGATGGGGCCGCGTCGGCCCGCTCGTCGTCGCGCACGCACTCCTCGACATCGTGGCGTTCGTCGGATATGCGCTGCTGGCCGGGAAAGTGAGCTGGCTGCCCACGATGTGACCGCGCGGCAGACTCCGCGAGGGACGTCGAGACGGACTCCGCGAGGGACTTCGCGAGGGAGTTCGAGGGGCGTACGGCGACTGCCGTGCGCCCCTCGCATGTCAGGACCCCGGGACTCAGGGCCTCGCCTTGAGCTCGCCCTCGATCACGGTCACCGCACGGCCGGTGAGCAGGACGCGGTCGCCGCGCAGCGCCGTACGGACGAGACCCGAACGGGCGGAAGCCTGCAGTCCGGTCAGCTCGGCGCGCCCCAGCCGGGCGGACCAGAACGGGGCGAGCGCCGTGTGCGCGCTGCCGGTGACCGGGTCCTCGTCGATCCCGACGTTCGGGAAGAAGCAGCGCGAGACGAAGTCGTAGCCGCTTTCCGGATCCGCGGCCGGAGCGGTCGCGATGATGCCGCGCTTCGAGTGAGCGGCCAGCGCCGGAATATCCGGGTCCAGGCCGCGCACGGTCGCCTCGTCCGCCAGCTCGACCAGCAGGTCGCCGATGTGCTCACCGGTGTCGAGCACCGACAGGGGAACGGCCCCCAGCGCCTCCGCGACGCCGTCCGGGACCTCGGCCCGGGTCAGCGGCGACACCGGGAAGTCCAGAGTGATCGTGCCGTCCTCGTGCGCCGTGGCGGAGAGAACCCCGCAGCGCGCCGCGAAGCGCACCGTGCCGGTCGCCGCGCCCGTGGTGTGCAGCACGTGGGCCGTGGCCAGCGTGGCATGGCCGCACATGTCCACCTCGGTGGCCGGCGTGAACCAGCGCAGCGCCCAGTCGGCGTCAGCCCCGGCGGGCAGCGGGTGGGCGAAGGCGGTCTCGGAGAGGTTCACCTCCCTCGCGACGTTCTGGAGCCAGCTGTCGTCGGGGAAGGCGGCGTCGCTGCTGCCGGGGGAGTCGGGGCGGGAGGAGCCGGGTCCGGGGGAGTCGGTGCCGAGGAGGAGTACCCCGGCGGGATTGCCGGCGAAGGGCCGGTCGGTGAAGGCGTCCACGATTCGAATCCGCATGCCGCTGACCGTAGAGGTCCGGCAAACCCGCAGGCCAAGGCCAATCTCAGGGATCTGGACCGACTGGCGATTGTCAAACGATGTGTTCCGATATATCGTTGACGCATCGCGACAGATCAACGATGGAAGGAGCGTAGCGATGCGTTCACATGGACATGGCAACTGCGGGCCCGGCCATCAGGGTCGGGGCGACTTCGAGGCGCGCCGTGCCGCCTTCGGCCCCTTCGGGCCGGGGTTCGGCGGGCCGCCATGGGCCGGCGGGCGCGGTCGTGGAGGCGGCCGGGGGAGGGCGCGGCGCGGAGATGTGCGCGCCTCGATCCTGGCGCTGCTGAAGGACCGCCCGATGCACGGCTACGAGATGATCCAGGAGATCGGCGAGCGCAGCGGCGGGGCGTGGAAGCCCAGCCCCGGCTCGGTCTACCCGACGCTCCAGCTGCTGGAGGACGAGGGGCTGATCACCAGCGTGAGCGAGGGCGGCAAGAAGCTGTTCACGCTCACCGACGCCGGGCGGGCCGAGGCCGAATCGGTCCCGGAGGCCCCGTGGGAGGAAGCCGGTCGCGGCATCGACTGGGATGCCATGAACGAGATCCGGCAGGCCGGCTTCGGTCTGATGGAGGCGTTCAGTCAGGTCTGGAAGACCGGCAGTCCGGAGCAGCGGCAGAAGGCGATCTCCGTGATCAATGAAGCCCGCAAGAAGCTGTATCTGATCCTGGCCGATGAGCACTGACGGCTGACAGATTCCGACATCTGTCATTGGTCAGCTGTCATTGGTTGGTTGTCGATTGCCGGTTGGCAACCACTGCATGACCGCTGCCGGATGTCGGCCGACGGCTGTCGGCGGTCAGCGGCCGGCGGCCGACGATCAGCGGTCAGCCTTCACGGCACACCAGGGCCCCGCGACCCACGGTCGCGGGGCCCTGTGCCTTGACCCGTCGCTCAGGTCACCAGTCCGCCGAGCTTCCGCAGCGACTCGTTGAGCGCGGCGGTCGCCGAGTCCTTGAGTTTGCCCGCCATCAGCGACACGGCCGCACCCGTGAACTCCCCGTCGATGCGTACCGTCGTGGCGTCGCCGTCCGGTGTGAGCGCGTAGCGCGTGCCGACGAGGACGCCCATGGGACCTTTGCCCTTGATCGCGAGAACGCGTTCCGGCTCCAGCTCCTCGACCGTCCAGGTCACTTCGGCCGGGAAGCCCATCAGTTTCATGTTCTCGGCGAAGGTGGCGCCGGCCTCGAGTGTGTCCGGGCCGCCCTGCGGGAAGTTGGTGTGGGTGGCGTTCCACTCGCCGTACGAGGCGAAGTCCGTCAGCTGCGCCCAGACCTTCCCGGCGGGCGCCTCGATACGTGCCTCGGCACTGACTTCGGCCATGCGACCACCCCTTCTCGACGGGTTCCGGTGTCGCGGAACGTAGCTGCGTGGCCTCCAACATTCAATACTGATGAACCGTCAGATCGAGGGGATTCTCCTCCGTAAGGAGGAGAGGCGAGGCAGGGGCGCCCAACTTCGGTGGGATGCCCACATGCTCCCGTGCGGGGATGTTCAGGCAGAGGGAGGCTGATGAGGTGGGAGTGTGCAAGTCCCTGTCCCACGGGTGCCTCAGCAGCCCGCACCCATGCGTGCCGAGACCGACGCCCGACTCACCGCCGAGCTGGCGTCGGTCGTCGCGGGTGCGCGCAGGCGTGCGCTGCGGGACGGCGACCGGCAGGTCGACACCGCCCATCTGCTGCACTCGCTGATGGAGGCGGACGCCGAGGTGCGCGCCGCCTTCGACGGCGCGGGACAGGTCGCCCGCGTACTCGGCTATCTCGTCCAGCGCAGCATCGGATACGGCCTGCGCTGGCAGGGTTCCGTCGAGGACTCCGGCGCGGTCCCGCTGGTCGGTGACACCAAGGTCGCGGGCTGGTCCCCCTCGGCCTCCGCCGCCATGGACGGCGCCCTGGAGCGGGCCGCGCTGCGCGGTGAACCGCGCGCCACCGGCCTCGATCTGCTTGGCGCCGTAGCCGCCGACCGCGACTGCCGGGCCGTCGAGGTGCTGGTGCGCGCGGGGGTCGACCCCGCCTGGCTGGCGGGCCGGATCGGGGAGTTGTCTCAACAGGTGTAACGGACGTGACGCTCCTGACGCGGGCTGCCATGATGTGCCGATGCGTGCGTCTCAGGGAAGGAGCGCCGGCCTGGGTCTCGCCCTGGCGTCGGCGTTCGCGTTCGGTGGTTCAGGTGTGGCGGCCAAGCCGCTCATCGAGGCGGGACTCGACCCGCTCCATGTGGTGTGGCTGCGGGTGGCAGGCGCCGCCGTCGTCATGGTGCCCGTCGCTTGGCGCCACCGTGACCTGCTGATACGTAAACCGGCGCTGCTCGCCGGCTTCGGCCTGCTCGCAGTGGCGGGCGTGCAGGCGTGCTACTTCGCCGCGATCTCCCGGATCCCGGTCGGCGTCGCGCTGCTCATCGAATACCTCGCCCCCGCCCTCGTCCTCGCCTGGGTCCGCTTCGTCCAGCGCCGTCCGGTCACCCGCGCCGCCGCGCTCGGCGTGATCCTCGCCGTCGCCGGACTGGCCTGTGTCGTCGAGGTGTGGTCCGGGCTCGGCTTCGATGTGCTCGGACTGCTGCTCGCGCTCGGCGCCGCGTGCTGCCAGGTCGGCTACTTCGTTCTGTCCGACCAGGGTGGCGACGGCGACGACGCCCCGGACCCTCTCGGTGTGATCGCGTACGGACTGCTCATCGGTGCCCTCGTCCTGACCGTCGTCGCCCGCCCGTGGAGCATGGACTGGTCGGTCCTGGGCGGCAGCGCGAGCATGGGCGGTACGGCCGTCCCGGCGGCGCTGCTGCTCGGCTGGATCGTGCTGATCGCCACCGTCGTCGCGTACGTCACCGGTGTCGTCTCGGTCCGCAGGCTCTCCCCGCAGGTGGCCGGGGTCGTTGCCTGCCTGGAGGCGGTCATCGCGACCGTGCTCGCGTGGGTGCTGCTGCGGGAGCATCTGTCCGCGCCCCAGATCTTCGGTGGGGCGGTGGTGCTCGTAGGGGCGTTCATCGCCCAGTCGTCCACGCCGAAGGCGCCGTCGGGGCCGGTGGCCGGCGCGACGGTACCGGCGCCCACGAGGCCGGAGGCGGAGTCGTCGGACGTCGAGCCGGCGGCAACGGAGTTGTCGGCCGGTCGGGCCGCGACTTAGGGTGGCGATCATGCATTCGACCGTTCTTCCGCCGCCCGCCGCGTAGCGCGGGCGGCCATCCGCTGACGAAGACCTGTTCCGGGGTGTCGTGTCCCCCGGGCGGTTCGTCGCTGCCCGCGTGTGGAGCCGAGCGGCCAACCCGTCAGTCTTCTGCACACGGAGCATTCACGTGTCGAATCCTTCCTCCTCCGCCGCTTCCGGCCTGCCCGTCGGACGCAGCCTCTTCTATCTCGTCGTGGCCGGTGTGGCCTGGGGGACCGCCGGGGCGGCTGCCTCGCTGGTCTTCGGCGTCAGTGACCTCGGCCCGCTCGCCCTCTCGTTCTGGCGCTGTCTCGGCGGACTGGTGCTGCTCGCCGGTGTGCTCGCGCTGCGCCCGCGCAGGGCGGTCGCCGAGGCCGAGCAGCGCCGCCGCCGGCTGGTGCGCATCCTCGGCACGGGCACAGGCCTGACGGTCTTTCAGAGCGCCTACTTCGCCGCCGTCGAGGAGACAGGACTCGCGGTCGGTACGGTCGTCACGCTCGGCGCGGGCCCTGTGCTGATCGCCCTCGGGGCGAGGCTGACCATGGGGGAGCGGCTGGGACGTGGCGGCATCGCCGCCGTCGCGGGCGCGCTCACCGGACTCGTCGTGCTCGTACTGGGCGGCGAGGGCGGCTCGGTGCGCCCGCTCGGGGTGGCGCTGGCCGTGCTGTCGGCCGCGGGCTACGCGGCGATCACGCTGCTGACCCGATGGCTGGGGCGGGACGGCAAGGGCGGTGACGCGCTCTCGACGACCACGTGGACGTTCGCGGTCGGCGCGGTCGGGCTGTTGCCGTTCGCGCTCGTCGAAGGGCTGCTGCCGCACACCGCAGATCCGGTGAGGGTGATCTGGCTGCTGGTGTACGTCGCCGCCGTGCCGACGGCGCTCGCGTACGCGCTCTACTTCGCGGGCGCCGCTGTCGTCAGGTCCGCGACGGTCTCCGTGATCATGCTGCTGGAGCCGGTGAGCGCGGCGGTCCTCGCGGTGACGGCGCTCGACGAGCGGCTGACCGCGGCGACGGTGGTCGGGACGCTGTTGCTGCTGGTCGCGGTCGTCGGCCTGGCGTGGCAGGAGGCCCGGCCGGCGGCGCTCAGGCGGGGGACCGCGGGGGCGCTCGCCGGCTGACGTACGAGGGCGAGGGCGGGGCTCGTACGACCGCCGGCCGTACGAGCCCCGCCCTCGCCCACCCCTCCGGGCACCGAGGGCAGGGAACCGAGAGCCGGGAACCGCGACCCCCGTGCGCGATTCCCGCTCCCCGCACCCGCTCCCCGCACCCGCTCCCCGCACCCGCTCCCCGCGATCGATCTCCGTCAGATCCCCGGGCGCGCGCCCCTACAGCACGGACAGGTACTGGGGCAGCGGGACGGCCGCGTCCAGATCGTCCGCCGGGACCGGCGTGCCGTGGCCGTGGACCAGCGGAACGACGCCCGTCCAGTGCGGCAGGGACAGGTCCTCGGGCTCGTCGTTCGGGCCGCCGGTGCGCACCTTGGCGGAGACCTCGTCGAGGTCGAGGCGGAGCACGGCGGTGGCGGCGAGCTCCTTGTCGTTCGCCGGGCGGGAGTCGTAGGAGCGGCCGGGGACGACCTGGTCCACGAGCGCGTCGAGGGCGCTGCGCTTCTCCTCTTCGTCGGTGACCTGGTGGGCGGTTCCGTGGACGACGACGGAGCGGTAGTTGATCGAGTGGTGGAAGGCCGAGCGCGCGAGGACCAGCCCGTCGACGTGGGTGACGGTGAGACAGACCTGGAGACCCGGATCGGTCTGCCCGGCCATGCGCAGCGGGCGGGAGCCGGTGGAGCCGTGGACGTACAGCGTCTCGCCGATCCGGCCGTAGAGCGTCGGCAGCACCACAGGGGCTCCGTCGCGGACGAATCCCAGGTGGCAGACGTACGCCTCGTCGAGTATCGAGTGCACCAGCTCGCGGTCGTAGGAGGCGCGGTGCCGGCCACGGGTGGGGTAGGTGCGCTCGGTCGTCCGGTAGGAGGAGTCCGTCGGCAGCGTGGTCATTGCCTTCTCCATTGCACTAGTGCATAATCGTGTTTGTGCTAGGAGAGTATCGGATTACGGGTCGTCGCGCATCGGAGATCGCCGCGAGCGTGGAGCATGCGGTCGGGGCAGGGGGTCTTGCTCCAGGCCAACTACTGCCGCCCATGCGGGAGTTGGCCACCCAGCTGGGGGTCAACCCGAACACGGTCGCGGCCGCGTACCGCACGCTGCGCGAGCGCGGCGTCATCGAGACCGCGGGGCGCAGGGGGAGCCGCGTGCGGTCGCGCCCGGCCAGCACGGCGCGCGACTCGCTCCGCATCGACGCACCGCCGGGCGTCCGCCAGATCTCGGACGGCAATCCCGATGTCGCTCTGCTGCCGCCGCTGTACGACGCGTTCGCGGCCGCCGCGCGCCGGCATGACGAGCGGCCCGTGCTGTACGGGGACGCCCCCGTCGACCCCGAGCTGGCGCGGCTCGCCCGGGCCGGGCTGGACGCCGACGGGGTGCCGGACGGGCCGATCGCCGTCACCTCCGGTTCGCTCGACGCGGTCGAGCGCGTGGTCGGCGCCCACCTCAGGCCCGGGGACGCCGTCGCCGTCGAGGACCCCGGCTGGGGCAGTCTGCTGGACCTGATCCCGGCCCTGGGCCTGCGGCCCGTTCCGGTCGCCCTCGACGAGGACGGGCCCCGCCCGGACGAGGTGGCGCGTGCCCTGGACGCAGGAGCGCGGGCGCTGATCGTCACCTGCCGCGCCCAGAACCCCACGGGGTCCGTGATCACCGGGTCTCGTGCGAAGGAGCTGCGCGGCATCCTCGCCCGCCATCCGCAGGTGCTGCTCATCGAGGACGACCACGGCTACGCCATCGTCGACCAGCCGCTGTACCCGCTCGCCGGGGTGACGGACCGCTGGGTGCTCGTACGCTCGACCGCCAAGGCGTACGGGCCGGACCTGCGGCTCGCCGTACTGACCGGCGACTCCCTGACCGTCGACCGGGTCCTCGGACGGCAGCGGCTCGGCCCCGGCTGGGTCGGCAGGCTGGTGCAGCGCGCGGTCGTGGAGCTGTGGACCTCAGGTGTCGTCGACCCCGCGGCGGTGGCGCGCGCCTACGGTGAGCGGCGGGACGCGCTGCTGCGGGCGCTGGCCGAGCGCGGGATCGAGGCGCACGGACGCAGCGGAATGAACGTGTGGGTGCCCGTCGCCGACGAGACCGGTGCCGTGGCGCGGCTGTTGCACGCCGGCTGGGCGGTGGCCCCGGGCGCGCGCTTCCGGATGTCGGCGCCGTCCGGGATCCGGCTCACCGTCTCCGGGCTGACCATGGCCGACATCGAGGTCCTGGCCGACGCGGTGGCCTCGGCGGCCGGTCCGATGCCGGCGCGCAGCTACGGCTGACGCGACGGCCGTGCCGTCGGCCGTCGCTGCGCGTCGGTCGGCGGGAGGCGGCCCTACGGCCGGCGTCCGCTCTGGGTGAGCGCCGCGCCCGCGAGCACGATGACCGCGCCGACCGGGGTGTTCCAGCCGAGTCGCTCGTCCAGCAGCATCACGCCGGCCGCTGTGGCGATGACCGGGATGAAGTACGTGACCATCGTCGCGGTCGTGGGGCCGACCTCGGCGACCAGCCCGTACTGGAGGAGCATCGCGAAGCCCGTCCCGAGTGCGCCCAGGGCGATCACGGCGAGCAGCGGCATCACGGGGAAGGACGTGGGGAGCGTGGTGAACAGCGGGGTCACCAACGCCAGTTGGAGCGTGGCGAGCAGGAGCTGGGCGCCGGTGAGCGAGAGGTTCGAGTGGGTGGAGCCCGCGAGCGTACGGCGGACGTAGATCCAGCCGACCGGGTAGCTCAGCGATGCGAGAAGCGCCATCGCGGTTCCGGTCACGTCCAGTCCGGAGAAGCCCTGCCAGACACCGAGGACGGTCAGTACGCCGATGAACCCTATGCCGAGGCCGGCGACCCGGCGGCGGGTCGGCCTGTCCTCCGAGAGCGCCACGAGGGAGAGGGCCATGCCCCAGAGCGGCGACGTGGCGTTGCAGATCCCGGCCAGCGTCGAGGGGATCGTCAGCTCCGCGTAGGCGAACAACGAGAACGGCAGGGCGTTGAGAAAGAAGCCCGCGACCATGAGATGACCCCAGGTGCGCAGCCCGCGCGGGAGCCTCTCGCGCCTGACCGCCATGGCCACGGCGAGTACGGCCGTACCGAACAGCAGCCGGCCGAAGGTGACCTGGAACGGTGCGTACGCCTCGGTCCCGAGCTTGATCAGCAGGAAGCTGAAACCCCAGATCAGGGCGAGCACCGCGAACCTGATGCGCCAGTCGAGGGCCGGGCGGCGCTTCGCGGTGGCGGGCGGGGCGGCGAGGGGGGAAGCGGGCTGGGAGGCGGCCCGGGAATCGGCTGCAGTGGAGGTGTGCGAGGTGTGCGACGTCGGCGCGGCGGTGCTCATGGCGTCCAGCTTCGCGGCCCGGATCTCGTAGGACAAGCGAGACTTCTTTGAGGGCTGGGCTTAGCATTGCTTACATGTTGAACCTGGAGCGCCTGCGGACACTGGACGCGCTGGCCCGGCACGGCTCGGTGAGCGGGGCCGCCGACGGCCTGCATGTGACGACCTCGGCCGTGTCGCAGCAGATGGCGAAGCTGGAGCGGGAGGTCGGCCAGCAGCTGCTCGCCAAGAACGGGCGGGGTGTGCGGCTCACGGATGCCGGACAGCTGCTCGCCGATCACGCCGCGCGGATCCTGTCCCAGGTGGAGATCGCCCAGGCCGACATCGAGGCGCAGCGCGGGCAGGTGGTCGGCGAGGTGCGGATCGGTGCCTTCCCGACTGCGGCGCGCGGACTGTTCCCGGCGGCCGTCGGCGCGCTGCGCACCGCCCATCCCGAACTGCGCGTGCGCTCCAGCGAGCTGGAGCCCGAGCATGCGGTACGGCAGGTGATGCGCGGCGATCTCGACCTGGCCGTCGTGCTGGACTGGAGCAACAAGCGGCTGCCGGTGCCGGGCGGGCTCGCCAGGGCGCAGCTGCTGGACGACGCGCCGGACGTCGCGATGCCGGTGGACCACCCGCTCGCGGGGCGCGCGGAGGTGGATCTGGAGGACTTCGCGGACGACGAGTGGGTGTCCTGGCCGGAGGGCGAATTCTGTTACGAGTGGCTCGTCTTCACCCTCCGCTCCAAGGGCATCGAGCCCCGGATCGCGCACATGGCGGGCGAGCACCACACCCAGCTGGCGCTGATCGCGGCGGGTCTCGGGGTCTGTGTGACGCCGAGGCTGGGGCGCGGTCCGGTGCCGGAGGGGGTCAGGCTCGTTCCCGTACGGCAGAAGATGCTCCGGCACATCTACGCGATCTGGCGCGCCGACGCGGACAGGCGGCCCTCGATCCGGGCGGCGGTGGAGGCGTTGCGGGAGGCCGCGGCGGCGCTCTGACCGCCCGGGGCCCGGCCCCCGGGGGCCCGTTCGCGCCCTGCGGGCGGGGTTGCGAAGCGTACGCCCGCGACGGGACGGCCGGTGTTCCTCGAGCGCCGGACGGGCCGAGAAGGTGCCGCCGCGCAGGATGAGCCCCGGCTCAGAGTTTGCGGAAGTCCCACGACGCGATCGCGTCCGGCGTCAGCCGTACCCAAGCGTGGCGGCCGTCGTGCGGCATCCCGTCCAGGCCGAAGTTCTTGCGGGCGAAGAGACGCTCGGGGGCCTCGAGCTCGGGGCAGGGCTCGCCGGTGCGCGGGGATTCGCCGACGAAGACGGCCGTGCCCGAGAGCTCCACGCCGCGCAGGTCGCCGTACTCCTCGCCGGCGTCCACGACGACCGCGATCCGCGGATCGCCGCGCAGGTCCGTCCAGCGGCGGCTGCGGGTGATCGAGTAGAGCCACAGGGACGTCCCGTCCCAGGCGAACCAGAGGGCGCTGACGTGCGGCCGACCGTCCGCCGACACCGTTGCCACCCGGCATGTGCGCTGCTCGGCGAGGAACGCGTCCAGCTCGGCCGGTGTCATCATGATCCGGCGGCCACGGCGCTGCGTCACGGCCATACCAGGTTCCTCCCGATAGCTGACTCCCGGCAACTGACTGGGTGTCAGAAATCATGGACGCTCTTCCCTCATGGCGCAATGCCGGTTACCGTCGCGCGCCCGGTGAACTGCCGGACGCGTCGACGAGGGAGGGCGGAGAAATGCCGTCGTTCGAACAGCTGGTGGAGCAGCTGGAGCCGGCCGGCACGGTGCTGCTGACCGTCGAGTGCCAGAACGGTGTCGTCGGCAAGGACAGCGCCCTGCCCGAACTCGCCGCAGCGGCCCGGGCATCCGGTGCCCTGACCCAGATCGCGCGGCTCGTCGCCGCCGCGCACGACGCCGGGGTGCAGGTCCTCCACGCGGTCGCGGAGCGACGGCCCGACGGGCGCGGTTCGAACCGCAACGCCCGGCTCTTCCGGGCCGCCGAGCGTCTGCCCGTACAGCAGCACTCGGGCAGCAGGGCGGTCCGGATCGCCGAGCCGATCGAGGTCGCGGACGAGGACATCGTCGTGCGCAGGCTGCACGGGCTGTCCCCGATCGCCGGGACCGACGTCGACGCGCTCCTGCGCAATCTCGGCTGCCGCACCCTCGTCGTCACGGGCGTCTCGGCCAATGTGGCGATCCCGAACGCCGTCTTCGACGCCGTCAATCTGGGTTACACGACGGTCGTGCCGGGGGACGCCATCGCGGGGGTGCCGGCCGACTACACCCCCGCGATGATCCGCAACACCCTGTCGCTCGTCGCCACGGTCACCACCACCGACGACGTACTCGCCTGCTGGAAGCGTCCTCGGCGCACACCCGTCACGCGAGCTTGATCGAGTCTCCCTCGACCACGATCGACGCGGCCGGCAGGCCCGTGGTGGCGGGACCGGCCTTCACGCTGCCGTCCGTCGCGTCGAACTTGCTGTTGTGACAGGGGCAGATGATCTCGCCGTTGGTGACGTCCTTCACCGCGCAGCCCTGGTGGGTGCACTTGGACGAGAAGGCCTTGAACTCGCCCGCCTTCGGCTGGGTCACCACGACATCGCCGACGACCATGCCGCCGCCCTCAGGGATGTCCGCGGTCTTCGCCAGCACCTTGCCCCCGCCGCCACCGCCCGTCGTGCCGCCCGTCGTGTCTCCCGTCGTGCCTCCCGTGCTGCCGCCGGAACCGCCGGTGGTACCGCCGCTGCCGCTCGGCTGTTCGCCCACGCTGCCCGAGCTCTCCGAGCCGCCGCACGCCGTCAGCGCCGCGGCGAGCCCTGCTCCGCCCGCCGCCGCCACAACGGTGCGCCGTGCCACCCTGCGTGCCGGTCCCTGCGTTCCGGTCATGCCCGACTCCCCTTCAACGGTCGGCCCCCGGTTCGGGCCGCTCTTGATGTTCTACGGGACCCGGGGGCACCCCGTTCAACGGGCCACGCCGAAAACCGCGCAATAGTCGGTAATCTCATCCGCCTTGCACAGCGTGCCCGGCGCGGCGGCGTCACCGGTCCACCGGTAGACCGTGCGGCTCCTTGATCCGCTTCATGATGATCTGTGAGTTGACCTCGGTGACGCCGGACAGCGCGGTCAGCTTCTCGATCCACAGCCGCTCGTACGCGCGCAGATCCGCCACCGCGATGCGCAGCAGGCACCCCGGGCTGCCGAAGAGCCGGTGTGCCTCGATGACGTCAGGGATGTCCTGGAGAGCGGACTCGAACGCCTCGACCACGTCACGGTCGCGCTCGACCTCGATGGAGACGAGCACCTCGAAGCTCCGGCCGACCGCCTCCGGGTCGATGACGGCCCGATACCCCTGGATCACCCCGTCCTGCTCCAGTTGCCGAACGCGGCGCATGCACGGCGAGGGGGTGAGGCCCACGCGCTGTGCCAGTTCCTGATTGCTCAGCCGTCCATCGTTCTGGAGCTCGCGCAAGATTTCACGGTCAATCTCATCCATGGAGCAATCATCCACCACGCTTCGCCGCTGTTGCGCCGAAACTGGCGATCAAATTGCGGGGCGATATCCCTATCATTGCGTTCGACTGCACCGGGTACCCCCGGATCAGCCATGGGACGCAGCCCGGCCGGGGCCAAGAGCGAGGCCGGGCCGCGTGTCCTGACGGGTTCGCCGCCTCCCCTGCGGCACGGACGAGGAGTGGGCACTGTGGGACGGATCGTCGTCGTCAGCACCGGTGGGACGATAGCCAGCCGCTGGCAGGGTTCGGGTTTCGCCGCCGCCGCGCATGGCCGGGAAGTCATGGCGACCGCCGCGGTGCCGGACGGCATCACCATCGAGGTCGTCGACCTGTTCAGCGTGAACAGCCCCCGCCTCACCACCGCCCACCAGCTCACCCTGCTGCGCACGGTGCACGAGGTGCTCGCCGATCCCGGCGTGGACGGCATCGTCGTCACCCATGGCACCGACACCCTGGAGGAGTCGGCGTTCCTGGTCGACCTCCACCACAACGACCTCCGCCCGGTGGTCTTCACCGGTGCACAGCTTCCGCTCGACGCGGCCGACGGCGACGGGGCAGACAACCTCCAGGACGCACTGCTGACCGCCGCGACCACGCGCGGTCTCGGCGTACTGGTCGCCTTCGACGGCAAGGTGCACGCGGCCCGCGGCACCGTCAAGACGCAGACGCTCGCCCGTGACGCCTTCGGCGACCCGTCCGGCGCCCGTATCGGGAACGTCGGCTTCGGACGGGTCTCCGTACTGCGCCCTCCGCGGCGCCCCGCCGCGCTCGCGCTGCCCTGGATGCCGGACAGCCCGCCACGGGTCGACATGGTGATGCACCACGCCGACGGCGATCCGCTGCTGCTGAACGCGGCTGTGGACGCCGGTGCCCAGGGAATCGTCCTCGTGGCCACCGGCGCCGGCAACGCGACCCCCGAGATCGTCGAGGCCGTCGCCTCCGCCACCGCCCGCGGCGTGCTCATCGCGCTGACCACCCGTGTCCAGGCCGGACCGGTCGCCGAGATCTACACCCATGGCGGCGCGGTCGACCTCGTGGCCGCGGGCGCCGTGCCGACCGGCACGCTGCGCGCCGGCCAGGCCCGGATCGCCGTGCTCGCCGCGCTGCTCGCCTCCACCGACCCACGGGAGCGGAACCGGGTGCTGCGGCACGCGCTCGGCGAGGCCGTGCCCGCCGACGCCGGCCCG
Organism: Streptomyces sp. NPDC001514; assembly: GCF_053597075.1. Lineage (NCBI taxonomy): Bacteria > Bacillati > Actinomycetota > Actinomycetes > Kitasatosporales > Streptomycetaceae > Streptomyces > Streptomyces sp. NPDC001514. The sequence continues at coordinate 46,883 of NZ_JBSFHO010000040.1, read as the reverse complement.
GCCGTTGCGCTCGCCCAGGCAGGGGCCTGATCGGAAGCAGGTCCCACAGTCCGTCGGACCTACGTAGCGCGCCGGCCCTGTAACCCGCTCAGCCGCTCACGCTCCCCCCTCTCCATATACGCACCAGACAAGAGAGTCCGCACCTCCATGGCCACGAACGACCACGCCCACCCCGCTTTCCGCGCCGAGCACGATCTGCTCGGCGACCGGGATGTCCCGGCCGATGCCTACTACGGGATCCACACCCTGAGGGCCGTGGAGAACTTCCCTGTCACCGGCACCCCGATCTCGGCCTACCCGGACCTGGTCACCGCCCTCGCCTGCGTCAAGCAGGCCGCGGCCCTGGCCAACCGGGAGCTCGGCCTGCTGGACGGCCGCAGGGCGGACGCGATCGTGACCGCCTGTGAGGAGATCCGTGCCGGGAAGCTGCACGGCGAATTCGTGGTCGACGTGATCCAGGGCGGCGCCGGCACGTCGACGAACATGAACGCCAACGAGGTCGTCGCCAACCGCGCCCTGGAACTCCTCGGCCACCGCAAGGGCGAGTACGCACATCTGCACCCGCTGGAGGATGTCAACGCGGGACAGAGCACCAACGACGTCTACCCGACCGCCGTCAAGATCGCCCTCGACTTCACCGCCCAGCGTCTGCTGGACGCCATGGAGGTCCTTCGCTCCGCCTTCGCGGCGAAGTCGGAGGAGTTCGGGGACGTCCTGAAGATGGGGCGTACCCAGCTGCAGGACGCGGTGCCCATGACCCTGGGCCAGGAGTTCGCGACGTACGCCGTGATGCTCGGCGAGGACCACAAGCGCCTCACGGAGGCACGCGAGCTGATCCGTGAGATCAACCTCGGGGGAACGGCGATCGGCACCGGGCTCAACGCCCACCCCGAGTACGCGGCGCTGGCCTGCCGGCATCTGCGGACCATCACCGGACTGCCGCTCACGGTCGCCGACGACCTCGTGGAGGCCACGCAGGACGCCGGGGCGTTCGTCCAGCTGTCCGGCGTGCTCAAGCGCATCGCCGTCAAGCTCTCCAAGGTCTGCAACGACCTCCGGCTGCTGTCCTGCGGACCGCGCGCCGGCTTCGCCGAGATCAACCTGCCGCCGGTGCAGGCCGGCTCGAGCATCATGCCGGGCAAGGTGAATCCCGTCATCCCCGAGGTGGTCAACCAGATCGCGTTCGAAGTCATCGGCAACGACATGGCGGTGACCATGGCCGCCGAGGCTGGCCAGCTCCAGCTGAACGCCTTCGAGCCGATCATCGCCCACAGTCTGCTCAAGAGCCTGACGCACCTGCGGGCCGGCTGCCTGACCCTCGCAGAACGCTGCGTCAGCGGCATCTCCGCCAACCGTGAGCACCTCGCCGGCCTTGTCGCCCACTCCATCGGCCTGGCCACCGCGCTGAACCCGCACATCGGCTACGAGCAGGCCACCTCCGTCGCCCAGGAGGCCCTCAGGTCGGGCCGCAGCGTCCATGACCTCGTCCTCGACAGGGGCCTGCTGACCAAGGACGAGCTCCAGCGCATCCTGCTCCCGAACAATCTCGCCCGTCCGCACGTCCACGCGGCCGACCCGGCGGCGCTCGCCGGCTGACGCCCGAACCCACCCTGACCCTGGCCATGGCCCCGACCTGGTGAAACGGCGGCGACGACCCGTCGTACCGAGGACGCCGAGGTACGCCTGAGCGGGAGCGAAGCGATTTTCGGGTACGGCATAGGTAGCCGCGTTTTTCTTCATATCGTTCGATAGCGGCGCAAGAGTAGGCAAGCGGGACCGTGATGCGGTCGTCCCAGGGGCTGGGAGAGGCTAAGAACGGGTGGCCGCAGTACCTCGAGGCCGAGAAGCGCACGGGAAAGGAGGACGTGATGTCGGACCAGGCAAGAGGCGACGACGTCTACCAGCCGGAGCACTCCGATGTGAAGAACCCGCCCGTCGACGATCTCGACCTGGAGAACGTGCTGGACGAGCAAGACCTGGACGGCACCCTCGACGAGGGCTATTCGCCGCTGGAGTCCCCGCTGGCCGTGGACAGATACGGCACCACGGGAGAGGAGCAGATGCGGGGCGCGCCGCTGGAGGAGCGACTGGCCCAGGAGATGCCGGAGGTGGAGCAGCTCGAGGGGGACGGCATCGGTGATCTGCCGACCGACGGTGAACCCATGGACGAAGAAGCCGGGGAGGCCCGCACCGGCAGGCTCCTGCCGGAGGTCGACGCCATGGGTGGCGCCATTGACGTGTTCGCTCACGACATCGGCATCGACGGTGGGGCGGCGTCCGCGGAGGAGGCGGCCATGCACACCATCCCGGACGAGGAGGAGGGCGAGGTGGAGGACCTTCAGTAGGCGGGATCAGCGGACCGGTCCCCATGGGCCACGCCGGAGAACCGCGCAGTAGTACCGCCGTACTGCGCTCCGAGGTCAAGCCATTGACCTGGGCGTTCCCGCGGCCATGTGGCGCTGACCTGCAGGAATGCTTCTTTGAGGGTCTTTCCCGGGTTTCCGGCTTACGGGCTCGGACTCCCCGGAGACATCGACGACGATCTCCGGGTTCACGGCGATCTCCAGGTTCACGGCGATCTCCAGCTTCAGGGTGCGGTTGCTGTCGGCCTGGCCGCATACGGATGCAGTTCCCGCCAGCGCGAGTACGCCGGGCCGGCAGCGCAGGTGCCCAGGTAGCCGTCGACGACCCGGCGCAGGATCTCGGCGCCACGGGCCGCGAGAGGGCCGTCATGGTGCCACGCCAGAACGTGCCGGTACCACAAGGGGTTTCCGGCCAGGGGGCGGACCGCGACGCCCGGTGCCTCGATGAAGGTCGCCTGGCAGAGGCTCACGGCCAGACCCGCCCGTACGATCTCGATCAGCTGCCGTCCTTCGGCCTCGTACGGGGTGAACGGGCGGCGGCCCGTCAGGGCGCAGACAGAGGACCAGTATTCGCGCGTCCGGTCGCTGTCGGGCCGGGGAGCCGCCCAGTCCTCGTCGAGGAGCTCCGCCAGCGAGACCTCGTCCCGTGACGCGAGCGGGTGGGTCGCCGGCACAAGGGCGAAGACCGGCTCGGTGACGATCGGATGGAGTGCCACGCCCTCACGTTCCGGCAGCTTCTGGTCGGGGTGATCGCCGAGCACCGCCGCTTCCAGCCGGCCTGCCGCGAGGTCGTCGAGCAGGGCGACGGGGGAGTACTGGCAGCGGGAGGTCACGTCTGCTCCGGGCAGCAATTCCCTTACGGCCAGGAGGAGATGGCCGAGCAGCGGGGCGCCGACCGAGCCGATGCGGATCCGGTCGGCGACCTGCATCCGGTGGGCGGCCCGGGCCGTGTCGGCGAGCAGCCCGTCGATGCCCGGCAGGATGGCGTGGGTCCGGCCGAGTACCAGCTCGCCGAAGGGAGTGGGGACGGCGCCCGCTTGACGCCGGTCGAACAGGGCCCCGCCCAGCATGGCCTCGATGCGGCGCAGTTGTGCGCTGAGTCCCGGTTGTGTCATGCGGAGCGTGGCGGCGGCGCGGGTGAGGCTGCCTGCCTCGGCGATCGCACACAGCACCCGCAGGTGCCGTATCTCCAGGTCCATGGCGCGGATGTTATGGACCGGCGACAGCTTACGAACAGGGTCGTGCGTCCGCAGTCTTATGTGAAATGTCACACGCCATACATGGAGAGGTAGTGATCCCGTGAGACGGCCACGCCCCTTGCCACCCACCCGACCAGCGCTCTTGCCGTTGCTGCTCGCCGCCCTGCTCCCGCTGCTCCTCGGGGGCACCGCTCCCGCCCGCGCCGCCACGGCCACGGACAGCGTGTCGGCCTGTGCGCTGCGTGGTACCACCGGCTGGACGGACGAAGGGCACAACACCGATTTCTCCGTGTTCAAGCCCCCGGCGGGAACCGTCAAGGTCGCCATGATCTTCGTGGACTTCCCGGACGCGGCCGCGACCGAGTCCCCGGCCGACGACGCGGCACAGATCACGCCCGGCGCGGACCGGCTGTGGAACGCCTCGTACGGCAAGACCTGGCTCGCCATCACCCAGCACCACCGCTGGGTGAGAATGCCGCACCGCTCCACGGACTACGGCTTCGCTCGCGGACTGACGCACGAGACGCACGAGGCGTACATCAAGGACGCGGTCGCGGCGGCCGACACGTACACGGACTTCTCGCAGTACGACATGGTCTACGTCGTGCCGACGAGGAACGCGTCGGCGATCTCCTTCACGCCCACCTATGTGTACGACCCGGGAACCGCGGGCGTCGTCGCCGACGGCCGCCTGATCAAGTGGGCGGTGACCTTCGGCCAGGACATGTGGCACTGGGGGCACAAGCTGGTGGTCCACGAGACCGCCCATGCCTTCGGACTGCCCGACCTGTACGCCTTCGATGCGAGCAGTGACGCCCACCGCTTCGTGGGCGGTTGGGATGTGATGGGCTTGATCGGAGGGGCCGGGCCGCAGTACTTCGCCTGGCACTCCTGGAAACTCGGCTGGACCGATGACAGTCAGGTCGTCTGCCGGGCCTCGGCAGGCAGCGACACCGTGTACCTGACCGCCGTCGAGTACGGAGCAGGGACCAAGATGGCGGTGATACGCACCGGCCCCACGACCGCGTACGTCGTCGAATCGAGACGGGCCGTCCAGGCGGACACGGCCGTCTGCTCGACCGGCGCGCTGATCTACCGGATCGACTCCTCCGTACGGACCGGTGAGGGGCCGATCCGGGTCATGGACGCCAAGCCGACTGCCACGCCGGCGAACGGCTGCCGCCCGCTGGACGACGCCCCGTTCTGGGCCGGTGAGTCGTTCACCGACTCCGCGGCAGGTGTGCGGATCGACGTGCTGAGCGCCGACGGGTACGGCGAGACGGTACGCATCATCAAGTCATAGCCCACGCGGACAGCCGTGCCCCGGCTCCTCGGAAGGAGCCGGGGCACCGTCACGCTCAGGCGGCCTCGGGGAAGTGACAGGCCACCTGGCGCGACGTACCCGCCGCCGCGTCGGGCGCCGCGCCCGCCGTCGCGTACCGCAGCGACGGCGCCTCGGTGCGGCAGATCTCCTGGGCCTTGGGGCAGCGCGGGTGAAAGGTGCAGCCGGGCGGGGGAGCGGCCGGGCTGGGCGGGTCCCCGAGCAGGGTGATCCGCTCGCGGGCCCGTTCGGCGGCCGGGTCGGGCAGCGGCACGGCGGACAGCAGCGCGCGTGTGTAGGGGTGAGCCGGGGCGGCGTAGACCCGTTCCTTCTCCCCGATCTCGACGATCCGGCCCAGATACATCACGGCGATCCGGTCGCACACCCGTTTGACGACCGACAGGTCGTGGGCGATGAAGAGGTAGGCCAGACCGAGTTCGCGTTGCAGCCGCTCCATCAGGTTGACGATCTGGGCCTGGACGGAGACATCGAGGGCGGAGACCGGCTCGTCGGCGACGACGAGCCGGGGGCCGGTGGCCAGTGCGCGGGCGATGCCGATGCGCTGGGCCTGCCCGCCGGAGAACTCGTGCGGATAGCGGTCGATGTGCTCGGGGATGAGGCCGACCAGGTCCATCAGCTCGACGGCCCGCTTGCGGGCGTCGGCCGCGGAACTGCCCTGCACCAGCAGCGGATCGGAGATGATCCGGGCCACTGTCTGACGGGGGTTGAGGGAGGAGTGCGGGTCCTGGAAGACCATCTGCAGATCCTTGCGGAGCGGCTTCAGCTCGCGCTGCGACAGATGGCTGATGTCGCGTCCGTCGTAGCTGACCGAGCCGGCGGTGGGCTCCAGGAGCCGGACGATCATGCGGGCGGTGGTGGACTTGCCGCAGCCGGATTCGCCGACCAGGCCCAGCGTCTCGCCCGCCGCCACGTCGAAGTCGATGCCGTCGACGGCCCGGACCGGCGCGGCCCGTCGCCTGCCGGGGAACGTCATCGTCAAGTCGCGTACGGACAACAGGGGTTCAGTGGGATTCATGAGGCGATGCCTTCGTACGCGGGAAAGTGGCAGGCGGCCGGATGTCCGGCCGGGCCCTCGAGGAGCGGGAGCACCGTCTCGCAGCGTGAGCGCTCCTGGTCCGAGGCGACGGCCGGCCGCGGGCAGCGGGGCGCGAACGCGCAGCCGGGCGCGGGAGTGAGCAGGGACGGCGGGCTGCCGGGGATCGCCCGCAGCGGTTCGTCGTCGCTGTCGTCGAGGCGGGGAAGGGAGTCGAGCAGGCCCCGGGTGTAGGGGTGGGCCGGTGTCGCGAACAGGGTGTCCACGGCGGCCTGCTCGGCGACCCTGCCCCCGTACATCACCAGGACCTCGTGGGCGACGCGGGCGACCACGCCCAGATCGTGGGTGATCAGGACGACGGCCAGCCCCCGTTCCTGCTGGATCCGGGCGATGAGCTCCAGGATCTGGGCCTGGACGGTGACGTCCAGGGCGGTGGTCGGCTCGTCCGCGATGAGCAGTTCGGGTTCGCAGGCCAGGGCCATCGCGATCATCACGCGCTGGCGCATGCCGCCGGAGAACTGATGCGGGTACTCCCGCGCCCGGCGCCGGGGCTCGGGGATGCCGACCTCGGCCAGCGCTTCCACGGCGCGCTCATGGGAAGCCCTTCTGCCGCTGCCGAAGTGCACCCGGTGGTGCTCGGCTATCTGTTCGCCCACGGTGTAGTACGGATGGAGGCTGGAGAGCGGGTCCTGGAAGATCATCGCCATCTTCCGGCCGCGCAGCCGGTTCAGTTCGCGCTCCGGCAGGCCGGTCAGTTCCCGGCCGCCGAGGGTGATGGAGCCGGTGACCGAAGCGCCGGTGTGCAGACCCATCACCGCCAGGGAGGTGACGGACTTGCCGGAGCCGGACTCGCCCACGATGCCGAGGGTCTCTCCGCGCCGTACCTCGAAGGTGAGGGAGTCCACGGCCCGTACCGGACCGTGTTTGGTCGGGAAGGTGACCGTCAGGTCCCGTACCGACAGCACGGGTTCCGGGGCGCTCATCAGTACCTCACTCGGGGGTCGACGACGGCGTACAGCAGGTCGACGGCCAGGTTGGCCACGACGATGAAGGCGGCGGCGAGCAGCGTGACCCCGAGGATGACCGGCTGGTCGCCGGTGGACAGCGCTCCGTAGAAGAGCCGCCCGACGCCGGGGATCCCGAAGATGGACTCGGTGATCACCGCGCCCGCGAGCAGCCCGCCCAGGTCCATCCCGAAGATGGTGAGGATGGGCGTCATACCGGCCCGCAACCCGTGCTTGATCACGACCGTGCGGCGCGGCAGTCCCTTGGCGCGGGCGGTGCGGATGTACGGCTCCGCCATCGTCTCGATCATCGAACTGCGGCTCTGCCGCGCGTACATGGCCGCGTACAGGACGGCCAGGGCCAGCCAGGGCAGCAGCAGGTTCGAGGCCCAGCCGAGGGGGTCGGACCCGAACTCCACGTACGTCGGGTAGGGGAGCAGTCCGGCCACCCGGATCACCCCGTAGATCAGTATCACCGAGGTGAAGTAGACGGGCAGTGAGGCGGCGGCGACCGCGCCGACCATCAGGGCGCGGTCGGTGAGGGTGTCCTTGCGCAGGGCGGAGGTGACTCCCGCGGTCAGCCCGAGGAGCAGCCAGATCACCGCGGCACCCAGGGCGAGCGAGGCGGAGACCGGTAGCCGGTCCATCAGCAGGTCCCACACGCCCTGGCTGTTCTCGTACGAGTACCCCAGGCACGGGAACTCGCAGTGCAGGGCGTACTGGCCGCTGCCCATGGTGCGGCCGGTGAAGATGCCGGTGACGAAGTCCGCGAACTGCCGCCACAGCGGCTGGTCCAGACCCATGTGGGCGCGGATCGCCGCCAGGCGCTCGACGCTGCACGACTTGCCGCAGGCCGCTGCGGCCGGGTCGGAGGGCAGCACGTAGAAGATGGTGAAGGTGACGGCGGCTATGGCGATCAGGACGCCGATGACGCCGAGCAGTCGGCGGCCGAGGTAGAGGATCATGTGCGGCTTCCCCTCGGGTCGAGGACGTCGCGCAGCGCGTCGCCGAGCAGGGTGAACGCGAGCACCGTGAGGAACAGGCAGAGGCTCGGGATCACGAAGTACATGGGATCGGTGTCGTAGAAGGCGACGCCCTCGGCGATCATCTGCCCCCAGGACGGGGTGGGCGGGCGGACGCCGACGCCCAGGTAGCTCAGGGCCGCCTCGGTGGCGATCATCCCCGGGATGATCAGGGTGGTGTACGCGATGACGGGCCCGGCGACGCCCGGGAGGATGTCGCGGCTGAGGATCCGCCAGGGCCCCGATCCGCCGACACGCGCGGCATCCACGTACTCGCGGTGCTTGAGCGAGAGGGTCTGGCCGCGTACGACCCGGGCGATGCCCGGCCAGCCGAACAGGCCGATCACTGCGGTCATCAGGACGACCCGGTTGACGTCCCTGGCCACCGACATCATCGCGATCATGAAGATGAGTGAGGGGAAGGACATGGTGAGGTCCATCAGACGGGACAGCACGGCGTCGGTCCGGCCGCCGAAGTAACCGGCCGCGATGCCGGCCGCCGTCCCGGCGACGACGACGATCGCGGTGGCGGCGAAGGCGATGAGCAGGGAGACCCGGGCGCCGTGCACGACGCGGGCGAACAGATCACGGCCCGTGACGGGTTCGACGCCGAGCCAGTGCTCGGCCGAGACGCCGCCGAGCGGACCGATGGGCTGGCCGCCCAGGTAGGGGTCGATCGCGGACTTGTCGAACTCCTCGGGGGACCAGCCGCCCAGCGCGCTGAAGAGCGGGGCGGCCACTGCCATGACCGCGAAGAGCGCGACCACGACGAGGGAGACCTTCACTGCGGTGCGACGGCGCAGCTCCGCGCGGGCGAGTTGCCAGGGGCCACTGCCCGTAGGAGCGGAGACGGAGGTGGTAGCCATGTGGTGACGTACCTTCAGCCCTTCAGTTGTCGCTCTTGGAAGGGTCCTTGAGGCCGATCGTGGCGTAGTCGATCTGGCCGCCGAAGGAGGTGTGGCCGAAGGCGCCCGCGATGTTGGTGCCGAGCAGCAGGGGCATGCGCTCGATGACGGCGGGTGCCGCCGGGGCCTTGGCGAGGATCTGCCCGTCCAGTTCCTGCCATGCCTGGCCCGCCTGCCGGGCATCGGTCATGGCGGCGATCTCGTCCATCCGCTTCATGGTCGTCTCGTCGCGGAAGAGGGAGTGATTGCCAGAGTTGCCCTTCTCCTTGATGTAACGGCCGTCGAAGACGAAGGGAAGGAAGGTGGAGCCGGAGGGGTAGTCCGGACACCAGCCGGTGTAGACCAGGTCGGTGCGGTTCTTGGTGTCGCCGATGGTGTCGTAGAAGGCGGACGGGTCCACGGTTTCGATGGTGACCCTGATTCCTGCCCGGCCGAGGGACTGCTGGATCGCCTCGCCGACGCCCTTGTCGCCGTTGGAGACGGTGATGCTGGTGGAGAAGCCGTCCGGCTTGCCCGCCTCCTTCAGCAGCTTCTTGGCCTTCTCCACGTCACCGGTCGCCGGGATCTTGAGGATGTCGGGCTGCTTGCCGCCGTCGAAGAGCGGACCCGGCATGTGGGCGGTGGCCACGTCGTTGAGGGCCGGTCCGCCGGAGGCGGTCAGGATGCCCTCGCGATCCAGGGCGTACTGCACGGCCTGGCGCACCTTGAGGTTGTCGAAGGGCGCTCGGCCCGTGTGCATCTGCACCATCTCGGTGCAGTTGGTGGACTCGGCCAGCAGTCGCGCCTTGACGTCGGCCTTGGTCAGCACCTTGGGGGTGCTCTCGGGACGCAGCTTGCCCCAGGGGACCGCGGAGGCGTCCGGGCCCTGGCCGGCGATGAGCCGGTCGTCGATCTGGTTGGCCTTGAGCCCCATCACCACGACCACCTTGTCCGGGTACGCCTTGCGCACGGTGTCCGTGCTCGCGTCCCAGTGGGTGTTGCGGACCAGCACCAGCTGCTTGTCGCGGCCGTACGACTCGATCTTGTAAGGGCCCGACGAGAACGGGCGGTTGTCGTACTGGGGCCCCTTGTCCTCGGTCTTCGGCACCGGGGCGAAGGTGGGCAGGACCGTCGCGTAGGGGAACTCCGCGAAGGGCTTGCGCAGTTCGAAGACGATCGTGTGGTCGTCGGGGGTCTTGACGGAGTCGAGGTGCTTGCCCTGGGCCGGACCCCGGTAGCCCTCGGCGCCCGCGAGGTAGCGGGCCGCGTAGTCGGGGCCGCCGGGCAGGTCGGGAGAGAAGGACCGCTCCACGTTGTACTTGATGTCCTGGGCGGTGATCGGCGAGCCGTCCTCGTACTTCAGGCCCTTCTTGAGCTTGAAGGTCCACGTCTTGGCCCCGTTGGAGGAGACGCCGAGGTCCTCGGCGAGGTCGGGGACCAACTCCCCGCCCTTCGCACCCGGTTCGGCCTTGTACGTCACGAGGGTGCGGTACAGCAGCCGGGTCCCGAAGTCCATGTCGCCCATCACCCAGTTGCGCGCCGGGTCGAGATGGGTGAAGTCCTGGTTGGACAGGACGGTGAGGGTGCCGCCCTTCTGCGGCGTGCCGCCAACCAGCTTGCCGTTGTTCGCTGTTGCGGGGTTGCCCTTGCGGCCGTCGCCCGCCTTCTGTCCGCCGGAGCATCCGGCCGTGCCGAGAGCGAGGGCCGCCACCAGCGCGGCGAGAGCGGTGCAGGTGCGCTTGTTCATCAGTGGTCACTCCGTAAGCAGTCGGATGCCATCGGCAGCTGGAATGTGACCTGTAACATAGTAATGTGAAATTGCACTGAACAGGATGTCGGCAAGTCCGTTACCCACCTGTGTCCAAAGGGGCCAGCGTCGGCCTCGATGGGCCCCTGCCCGCAACGCCGGTTGTCGGCCGGATGGGCGAAGCCCTTGGCGGACGGCAGTGCAATGTGAAATATTACTGCCCGTGCTCACGAAAAACGCCTCGGACCTCATCGTCGTCGGCGCCGGTGTGGTCGGCGCGGCCTGCGCCTACTATGCCGCCGGCGCCGGCCTCCGTGTCACCGTGGTCGACCGCGGTTCCGTCGCGGGCGGCACCACAGGGGCCGGTGAGGGGAACCTCCTCGTCTCCGACAAGGAACCCGGTCCGGAACTGGAGCTCGCCCTGCTCTCCACGCGGTTGTGGACCGAGCTGGCCGGGATGCTGCCGCCGGGGATCGAGTACGAACCCAAGGGCGGTCTCGTCGTCGCCCCGGGCGAGGCCGGGATGGCCGCGCTGAGGGACTTCGCGGCCCGGCAGCGGAAGGCAGGAGTCACGGCAGAGGAGATCTCCGGGGACCGGCTGTACGACGCGGAGCCCCACCTCGCCCCCGGCCTGGCAGGCGGCTTCCACTACCCCCAGGACGCGCAGGTCATGCCGGCCCTCGCCGCCGCGCATCTCCTGCGGGCCGGCGGCGACCGGGTGGACCTGAGGCTCGGGGAAGAGGTCACCGGCCTGCTCGTCGGGGCCAGCGGCGAGGTGCGCGGCGTGCGGACGCCCAGTGGGGAGATCCACGCCCCGTACGTGGTGAACGCCGCCGGCACCTGGGGCGGCGAACTCGCCCGCCTCGCAGGTGTGGAGCTTCCCGTACTGCCCCGCCGGGGGTTCGTCCTCGTCACCGAGCCGCTTCCGCGTGTCGTGCGGCACAAGGTGTACGCGGCCGACTACGTGGCGGACGTGGCCAGCGGGTCCGCCGCGCTGCAGACCTCGGCGGTGGTCGAGGGCACCCCGGCGGGCCCGGTCCTGATCGGCGCCAGCCGTGAACGGGTCGGCTTCGACCGGACCCTGTCGGTGGAGGTGCTACGGCGCCTGGCGACCGGGGCCACGGCACTGTTCCCGGTACTGGCCACGGTGCGGGCGATGCGCACGTACGCGGGCTTCCGCCCGTATCTGCCGGATCACCTGCCCGCGATCGGCCCCGACCCGCGCGTCCCCGGCATGCTGCACGCGTGCGGCCACGAAGGGGCCGGGATCGGACTGGCGCCGGCGACGGGGCTGATCGTCGCACGGTGCCTGACCGGTGGTGATCCGCCACTGGACACCCACCCGTTCCGGCCCGAGCGGTTCGCGTCCGCCGCGTCCTGAGCACGCTTGACCTGCCTGAACCCGCCTGCCTTCTGTCGCGCCGTCAAGAGAGAGGGGACCCACCGTGGCCCGTACCCCCGCCGATCTGGTCGGGGCGCAGCCCGATACGCCGTTCGAGATCACCTTCGACGGCCGTCGCATCGCTGCCCGGCCCGGGCAGTCCGTCGCGGCCGCACTGTGGGAAGCCGGGATCCTGGCCTGGCGCACCACCCGCGTCGGAGGTCGCCCTCGGGGCGTGTTCTGCGGCATCGGCCAGTGCTTCGACTGCCTGGCGACCATCAACGCGCAGCCCAACCGCAGGGCTTGTCTGGTACCCGCGCGCCCCGGCGACGCGATCACCACACAGGAGGGACACGGACATGACCGCCTCGGTGTCTGAACCGTACGACCTGGCGGTCGTCGGGGCGGGCTCCGCCGGTCTCGCCGGAGCCGTCGCCGCTTGTGAACTCGGCCTGTCCGTCGCTCTGCTGGACGCCTCCGCACACACCGGCGGGCAGTTCTACCGGCATCCGGCTCCGGCTGTGGGAGCAGTACGGCCCGAGGCGCTGCACCACGACTGGTCCGCCTACGCCGACCTGCGCCGACGGTTGGCGGCGAGCGACGTCAGCCATCTTCCCGGACACCACGTGTGGAGCGTGATGAAGGACGACGGTGCCATCGACGGACTGTGGGCGGTGCATGCCGTCACCGGGGCCGACGGCACCGACGAGCGGCCGGTGCGGGTGCGGGCCCGTGCGGTGCTGCTCGCGACCGGGGCGTACGAACGCCAACTGCCCTTCCCCGGCTGGACCGTGCCCGGTGTCGTGGGTGCCGGAGGAGCGCAGGCCATGCTCAAGTCCGGGCTGGTGCTGCCCGGCAGGCGGATCGTCGTGGCGGGCAGCGGTCCCCTGCTGCTGGCGGTCGCCTCCTCGCTGGCCGCGGCCGGTGCGCGGGTGCCTGCCGTGGTCGAGGCGTCCGGCTATCTGCGGTACGCCCGGCACCCCCGGGCGCTCGTCGCGAATCCGCACAAGGCGGCCGAGGCGCTGGTCCACGGCGCAGCGCTGCTGCGGCACCGGGTGCGGCTACGGCTGCGCAGCGCGGTCACCGAGGTGCACGGCGCCGACCGGGTGGAGGCCGTCACCGTCACCCGGCTCGACCGCGACTGGCGGCCCGTACCGGGGACGGGACGCCGGATCGACTGCGACGCGCTGGCCGTCGGGCACGGCCTGATCCCCCAGATCGAACTGGCCACCGCGCTCGGCTGCGTCACCCGCCCACTGCCGGACGGCACCAGGGCGCTCGCCCTGGACGGTCTCCAGGAGACCTCGGTGCGCGGCCTGTGGGCGGCAGGCGAGACCGGGGGAGTGGGAGGGGCTCAACTTGCGCGTGCGGAAGGGGAGCTGGCGGGAGTCGCCGCCGCCGCCCGGGTGCTGGGACGTCCTGCCCATGGCGGCCGGGTGCGGGAGCTCCAGCGCCGCCGGGACCGGATGCGCTCCTTCGCCGATGTGATGGCCGCCGCCCACGCGCCCGGCCCGGGGTGGTTGCGCTGGCTGACCGGGGACACCGACGTGTGCCGCTGCGAGGAGGTCACCGCCGGGCGGATCCGTGAGGCCGTCGAGGACCTGGGAGCGCGTGATGCACGCACCGTCAAGCTGTTCACCAGGGCCGGTATGGGCTGGTGCCAGGGGCGGATCTGCGGTCCGGCCGTGGCCTGCCTCGCGGCCCGCGACGGAGCTGCCGACCTCCCGGCCGAACGCCGCCCGTTCGCCGTGCCTGTCCCGCTCTCGGCGATCGCCGCACTCGACGAACCCGCCGAGCCCGAACCCGATTCCGAGCCCGACGCCGTCCCTGACGTCGACGGCTGACCGCGAGCCGCACTTGTGGCTGTCGCACATCCATCAATGAAATGTCACATGATATAGAGAGGTTCTGCCGGTATGACCACCACCTGGAACAGTGCCCGTCCCTGGCGAGGCATCATGGTCGCCACCGCCCTGCCGCTGCGCGACGACCTGTCCGTCGACTACGACGCCTACGCCGAGCACGTCCGCTGGCTGATCGACAACGGCTGCGACGGCGTCGTGCCCAACGGTTCGCTCGGTGAATACCAGACGCTCAGCGACGAGGAGCGGGCCCGCGTGGTGCGGACCGCGGTCGAGGTGGCCGGCGGCGCACGGGTCATGCCCGGCGTATCCGCCTACGGCAGTGCCGAGGCCCGCCGCTGGGCCGAGCGGGCGGCCGAGGCGGGCTGCGGCTCGGTGCTCCTGCTGCCCCCGAACGCCTACCGGGCCGACGAGCAGACCGTGCACGCCCACTACGCCGAGGTCGCCCGGGCAGGGGTGCCGGTGGTCGCGTACAACAATCCCATCGACACCAAGGTCGATCTCACCCCCGGCCTGCTGGCCCGGCTGCACCAGGACGGCGCCATCGTCGCTGTGAAGGAGTTCACGGGCGACGTCCGCAGGGCGTACGAGATCGCCGAACTCGCCCCGGAGCTCGACCTGCTGATCGGCGCCGACGACGTCCTGCTCGAACTCGCCGTCGCGGGTGCCGTCGGCTGGATCGCCGGGTACCCCAACGCCTTCCCCGCCAGCTGCGCGGCGCTGTATCACGCCGCCGTCGCAGGCGACCTGGCCAAGGCCCTCCCGCTCTACAGGTCCCTGCACTCGCTGCTGCGCTGGGACTCCAGGACCGAGTTCGTCCAGTCCATCAAGCTGTCCATGGACATCGTCGGACGGCCCGGCGGGCCCACCCGCCCGCCGCGTTCCCCGCTCATTGGGGAGATCGAAGCGGGAGTGCGGGCCGCCACCGAGAAGGCCGTCGCCAACGGCCACCGCTGACCACAACATCCGCTCGTCGAAAGGAAGCCCGTGCGTACGCGTCGTGTCTTTCACGCAGTCGACTCGCACACCGAGGGCATGCCCACGCGCGTGATCACCGGTGGCGTCGGGGTCGTCCCCGGCGCCACCATGGCCGAGCGCCGGCTGTACTTCATCGAGCACATGGACCATCTCCGGACGCTCCTGATGTACGAGCCGCGCGGCCATGCCGCCATGAGCGGCGCGATCCTCCAGCCGCCCACCCGCCCCGACGCCGACTTCGGAGTCCTCTACATAGAGGTCTCCGGACTCCTACCGATGTGCGGGCACGGCACCATCGGGGTCGCCACCGTCCTGGTCGAGACGGGCATGGTGCCGGTGAGCGAACCGGTCACCACGGTGCGGCTCGACACCCCGGCCGGGCTGGTGACCGTCGACGTCCAGGTGGAGAACGGTGCGGCCACGTCGGTCACGCTCACCAACGTGCCCGCGTTCTGCGCCGCTCTGGACCGCAGGGTCGAGGTGCCCGGATACGGCGCGGTGACGTACGACCTCGCGTTCGGCGGGAACTTCTACGCCTTCGTCGAGCTCGAGGCGCTGGGGCTGCCGTTCGACCGTGCCCGCAAGGACGACCTGCTGGCCGCCGGACTCGCCATCATGGACGCGATCAACGCCTCGCCGGACCGGCCCGTCCATCCCGAGCAGTCGGAGATCGCGGGAGTCAAGCACGTGTACCTGGCCGCTCCCGGCTCCGACGCCCGCCACTCACGGCACGCGATGGCCATCCATCCCGGCTGGTTCGACCGCTCCCCGTGCGGCACGGGCACCTCCGCCCGGATGGCCCAGCTGCACGCCCGCGGCCAACTGCCCCTCGACCATGACTTCGTGAACGAGTCCTTCATCGGAACCCGCTTCACCGGCCGCCTGACCGAGGAGACCACCGTCGGCGCGGTGCCCGCCGTCGTGCCGACCGTCACCGGCCGCGCCTGGATCACCGGCACCGCCCAGTACTTCCTCGACCCGGACGACCCCTTCCCCGGAGGTTTCCTCCTGTGACCGCCCCCGTATCCTCCCTCACCTCACACAACCCGGCCGACCCCTCCGACGTACTCCTGCAGATCCCGGCGCCCGGCGCCTTCGCGGTGGCCGACGCCGTCGAGCGGGCCCGCGCCGCGCAGCCCGGCTGGCTGCTCGGCGGGGCGGCCGCCCGCTCGGCCGCCCTCGGAGCGGTCGCCGCCGCCATCGATGCCGCCGGGGCCGAGCTGTCCGCGCTCGCCGTCCGCGAGGTGGGCAAGCCCCTTGCCGAAGCCCGGACCGAAGTCGCGCGCACCGCCGCGATCTGGCACTACTACGCCCAGGCCCCCTATGAACCCACCGGCGCCGTCCACGAGACCGCCGCAGGTCCCGGCCTGCTCATGACCCGTCGCCGCCCGCACGGTGTCGCCGGGCTGATCACGCCGTGGAACTTTCCCTTCGCCATCCCGAGCTGGAAGGCCGCCCCGGCGCTCGCGGTCGGCAACGCGGTGGTGCTCAAGCCCGCCCCCGAGGCCACCGCCTGTGCACAGCGCCTGGCCGAGATCGTCCAGCAGGCCCTGCCGGCCAGGGTGTTCACCGTCCTGCCCGGCGGAGCGACGGAGGGCAACGCGCTCGTCTCCTCCGCCGATGTCGTCTCCTTCACCGGCTCGACCGCCGTTGGCCAGGCCGTCGCACGCGCCGCCACGGCCCGGGGCATCCCGGTGCAGGCCGAGATGGGCGGCCTGAACGCGGCCATCGTCCTTCCGGACGCCGACATCGAGCAGGCCGCGGCCCACATCGCCGCCTCCATCGCCGGGTACGCGGGCCAGAAGTGCACCGCCACCAGTCGTGTCATCGTGGTCGGCGCGGCCCTCGACCCCCTGCGCGAGGCACTCTCCGAGGCGCTGCGGGCCGTTCCGGTCGGCGACCCGGCCGACGCGGCCACCGTGTGCGGGCCGCTCATCAACGAACACGCCCGCGATCAGGTCAGCGGCGCCTGGCACGGCCTGTGCGCGCTGACCGGCGGCACCGTGCCCGACGTGCCCGGCTGGTACACGGCCCCGACTCTGGTCGAGAAGGTCCCCCCGGGGCACCGCCTGCTGCGCGAGGAGGTCTTCGGCCCCATCGCGGCCCTGTTGCCCGCCGACGACCTGGCCCACGCGGTGCGGATCACCAATTCCGTGCCGTACGGACTGGTCACCTCGGTGCACACCGCCGATCTGAACACGGCTCTGTGCGGCCTCGACCGGCTCGACACCGGAATGATCCGGATCAATGCCCCGTCCACCGGCGTCGACTTCCACCTGCCGTTCGGCGGCGCCAAGGCATCCAGCCACGGGCCGCGCGAACAGGGCCGGGCGGCTCTTGAGTTCTACACCTCCGGCCGCACCTACACCCTGTCACCTGTAAGCGCAACGTGACATTGTACAGTGGTGGTCCATACCAAACGAAGGGATCGCCACCGTCATGGGGAACCTGAAGCACCGCGACCTCAGTGCCACCCGGGAGCGGCTGCGTGACCAGGTGTCCAACGCCCTGCGGGCCGCCCTGATCTCCGGTGAGCTACGCCCGGGCGTGGTGTACTCGGCGCCCGCGCTTGCCGAGGACTTCGGCGTCTCCGCCACCCCGGTGCGCGAGGCGATGCTCGACCTGGCCCGCGAGGGCCTGGTCGAGCCCGTCCGGAACAAGGGCTTCAGGGTCACCGAGGTCAGCGAGCGTGATCTCGACCAGTACACCGAGATCCGCGCACTGATCGAGATCCCCATGGTCGGCCGGGTCACCCGCAGCGCCACCCGCGACGAGCTGGAGGCGCTGCGCCCGGTCGCCGAGGAGATCGTGCGGGCGGCCCGTGACCACGACCTCATCGGTTACCTGGAGGCCGACCGGCAGTTCCATCTGTCGCTCCTCGCGCTCTCCGGCAACGACCGCCTCGTCGAGACCGTCGGCGACCTGCGCAAGCGCTCCCGCCTGTACGGGCTCACCGCCCTGGACGAGCGCGACCAGCTGATCCCCTCGGCCGAGGAGCACCTGGAGCTGCTCGACCTGATGCTCGCGGGTGACGCCAAGGGCGCGGAGAGGTGCATGGCCAAGCACCTGGGCCATGTCCGCTCTCTGTGGGCCACC
This sequence comes from Streptomyces sp. NPDC001514, assembly GCF_053597075.1. Classification (NCBI taxonomy): domain Bacteria; kingdom Bacillati; phylum Actinomycetota; class Actinomycetes; order Kitasatosporales; family Streptomycetaceae; genus Streptomyces; species Streptomyces sp. NPDC001514. The sequence goes on along the minus strand of NZ_JBSFHO010000040.1, from coordinate 28,972 downwards.
AGCGCCGGCTCTGCCTCGGCCGCAACCACGAGACCGGCGGGACGCGCCGGGTAGCGCCCCGACCGAGGCGGGGCGGGTCCCCCATAACACGGGGTTATGCGTAAGTGAGGGCTCCTCGGCAAGGTGCGACTGGTTCACGCTGAGGTATGCAATGTCACACCTCACATCCTCACGCCTCATCTGCGGCCCCCATGCCGTGAAAGGGATCCATGAACCCCGCGTACGCCACCACCGATCACTTCTTCACCGTCCCGCTGGACCACTCCGTCCCGCACGGTCCGACCATCGAGGTGTTCGCGCGCGAGGTCGCCGACCCGGCTCGCGCCGGTGAACAACTGCCCTGGCTGCTCTATCTGCAGGGCGGTCCCGGCGGCAAGGCCCCCCGTCCGTCGGCAGGTTCGCCGGGCTGGCTGCCCCAGGCGCTGAAGACCCATCGGGTTCTGCTCCTCGACCAGCGCGGCACCGGCCGCTCCACCCCGGTCACCGCGCGGATGGCCTCCCGGTTCGCCTCCCCGGTCCAACTGGCGGCGTATCTGGCCCACTTCCGTGCCGACGCGATCGTCGCCGACGCGGAACTGATACGCACCCGGCTGTGCGGCGACGCACCGTGGGAGACGCTCGGCCAGAGCTACGGCGGCTTCATCACCCTCACCTACCTCTCCCGGGCCCCCGAAGGTCTGCGGGCCTGCTACGTGACCGGCGGCCTGCCCGGTCTGGCAGCAACCGCCGACGACGTGTACGCCCGCACCTACCCCCGGGTGCGGGACCGGGTCCTCGACTTCTACGCCCGCTACCCGGGCGACGCCCCTCGCCTCCGCAAGATCGCCGATCTCCTCGCGGCCGACGACGTCCGCCTGCCCGGCGGGGACCGCCTCACGACCCGCCGTCTGCGCACCCTCGGCCTCGCCCTCGGTATGGGCGACGGCTTCGAACGGATCCACTGGCTGCTCGACGAATCACTCGACGCGGACGGCGAGTTGACCGACAGCTTCCTCCATCAGGTGGTGGCCCTGACCGGCTTCACCGACAACCCGCTGTTCGCCGTCATGCAGGAGACGCTGTACGGGCAGGGGGCCGGCCCGACCGGCTGGGCGGCCTCCCGGGTACTCGCCGACTTCCCCGAGTTCGCCGAGGAGGCAGACCCCCTGCTCCTCACCGGGGAAATGATCTACCCCTGGATGTTCCGGGAGATCGCGGGCCTGCGCCCCTTCGCGGACGCCGCAGACATCCTGGCCGGGCGCACCGACTGGCCCCCGCTCTACGACTCCCACAGCCTCGCCACCAACCATGTCCCCCTTGCCGCGGTCGTCTACCACGACGACATGTACGTCGACGCGGGACTCTCCGTGCGCACCGCACGCGAGGTCGGCGCCACCCGCGTCTGGGTCACCAATGAGTGGGAGCACGACGGCGTCACCGCCTCAGGCGGCCGCGTACTCGCCCGGCTGATGGACCTGGCCGCAGGCCGCGCGTAACCCCCTTGTTCCTCGGCGCTGTTCCTCGCGCCGTCCCTTCCCCTTCCCCTTCTCTTCCCTTCCCCTTCTCTTCCCTTCTCCGTCCTTCCCCTGCCACCGCCTCCGACGGGAGAGACATGCCTGTCCTGCCGACCCGCCTGCGCCCCCTCGCCGCGACCTTCGCCCTCGCCTCGTGTCTCGCCGCCTCCACTACGGCGACCGCGGCCGCCCCACCCCCGCTGCCTGCTTCCTCCGCCCCCGCCGCCGAATGCGCGCTGCCCGGCAGGACCGGCTGGACCGACGAGGGCCACGACACCGACCGCACCCAGTTCCAGCCCTCCACCGGAACCCGGCGTGTCCTGATGCTCTTCGTGGACTTCCCCGACGCCGGGGCCACCGACTCCACGGATGCATACGCCGCCCAACTCGCCCCCGCCGCCGACTGGATGCGCGCAGCCAGCTACGGCCGCTCCCGTCTCGCGGTCACCTCACTGCACCGCTGGATCCGTATGCCGGCGGATTCGGACTCGTACGGATTCGCACGCGGCCTCACCTTCGAGACCCACGAGAAGTACGTACGCGACGCGATCAAGGCCGCCGATCCGTACGCGGACTTCTCCCGCTACGACATGGTCTACGTCGTCCCCACGAGGGCGGCGTCCGCGATCTCCTTCTCCCCGACGTACCTCTACGACCCCACCGCGTCAGGCGTGACCGCCGACGGCATCCGCCTCAAGTGGGCCGTGACGTTCGGTCAGGACATCTGGCGCTGGGGCCCCAAGGTCGCCGCCCACGAGACCGGCCACACCTTCGGTCTCCCCGACCTGTACTCCTTCACCGGGGCCACCCACCAGCACGTCGGCGGCTGGGACGTCATGGGTAACATCGCCGGCCCCGCCCCGCAGTACCTGGGCTGGCACTCCTGGAAACTCGGATGGACCCGCGACGACCAGGTCGCCTGCCTGTCCGCACCCGGACACCGCACCGTACGGCTGACCCCTGTGGAACGCCCCGGCGGCACCAAGATCGCCGTACTGCGCACCAGCGGGACGACAGCGTATGTGGCGGAATCCCGCCGCGCCGAGGGCAATGACCGGGCCGCGTGCTCGACCGGCATCCTCATCTACAAGGTCGACTCCGCGATCCCGACCGGTGAGGGACCGGTCCGGATCATGAACGGCAACCCGGCCGCGACACCGCCCGTCGGCTGCACCCAGCTCGACCTGGCGGCGTACACACCCGGCCAGACGTTCACGGACCCGGACACCGGCGTCCGGATCGACGTCCTCGCAGGCAGCAGGGCGGGCGACGTGGTGCGATTCGGCATGTCCTGAAGTCGGTGCCGCGGGCGGCCGAGCCCGCCCTCCGGACGACCCCGACCAGCCCCCGCCGTGCCGGCAGGACCGCCGGCACGGCACGCCGATGCCGACCTCGCCCGGTTCGGCAGGTAGCAACTGGGCAGTGCTCTCAGGTGAGGTGAGAGTGGCGGGCAGCCTCTTCGCACCCGGCCGGCCGGATATCGTCGATGACTTCCACCAACGCCCTGCTCGGCGTGGGTACCACGGGCATCGAGGCCAAGTAGCCGGTCCGGTCCGGTTGTGACCGTAGGGACGCTTGCCCTGGGCAGGGTGGTGTCGCGCCGCCGTGTGGTTACAGCCGGGTCCGGTCGGCGTTGACAGGTTCGGGCAGAGCGGCCGCCCGCCCGCCGCGAGACGGCATTTCTGTGGGCGGTGGGGGTCACACCGCGCCAGATCCGTCGCATGGTGACGGCCGAAGCGCCGTTGGCGGCGCTCCAGGGCGGAGCGTCGGGCCGGGCGCTCGGCGCCGCCGGGGTTGAGCGCACCGTACAGGACGAGTCCGGCGCAGGCGGCCGGTATCGCACCGCCGCCGACCAGGCCGGCACGGTCCGCGCACCGCGAGCGCGATGGCCCGGCGACCGCCGGTACGGCGTCCCCGGCTTCATCTCGCCCGTGAGTACGTCGTCCCCGCCACCCGGAATGGGGGTGGCGGGGACGACGCGGCCGGCAGATCGTGTGTCACTCGCCGGAGTCGACGGACCGCTCCCGCAGCCGCACCTCGGCGATGTTCTGCTCGTAGGAGCGCTCGGAAACCTGGACCATGACCGCCTCCTGGTGGAACTGCTTCAGCGTGGTCGCACCGCAGCTGATCATGGTGGCGGTCAGCTTCGACCTGGTCAGCTCTACGTTGTCGTACAGGCTGCCCGCATAGGGCACGAAGCCGTCCACGCCCTCCTCGAAGGCGATCTCGTCGCTCTGCCCGTAGCGGGCGGCGTTCCGGGCGCGCCTTGATCCCTCGCCCCAGTACTCCTTGTAGTACTGGCCGTCCACGCGGACCTTGCGCGAGGGGGACTCGTCGAAGCGTGCGAAGTACCGGCCCAGCATGATGAAGTCCGTGCCGATCGCGACGGCGATCGCCATGTGGTAGTCGCTGAGCAGCCCGCCGTCGCAGCAGATCGGTACGTAGATGCCGGTCTCGGCGGCGTACGCGTCCCGCTCCTTGACCACGTCGATCAGCGCGGAGGCCTGACCTCGGCCGATGCCCTTCTGGTCACGGGTGATGCAGATCGATCCGCCGCCGATTCCGACCTTCACGAAATCGGCCCCGGCCTCGCCAGATACCGGAATGCGCGTCCGTCGACGACATTTCCCGCGCCTACGAACACGTCATTTCCGTACTTTGTGCGCACGGATTCCAGGGCCTTCTTCCGGTAGACGGAATAGCCGTCCGTTGAATCGAGGCACAAGACGTCCGCTCCGGCCTCGACCAAAGCGGGGACGCGCTCCTCAAAGTCACGGGAGTTGATGCCGGCGCCGACCCGGAATCGCTTCTGGTCGTCCACGGACGCATTGTGGAACGTCTTGTGTGCCTGGTAGTCCCGCTTGAGGACCAGCGAGGCGAGCCTATCTCCGTCCACGACCGGCAGTACGTCCAGTCGGTGCTCCCAGATGAGTTCGTTCGCCTCCGACAGGCTGATCGTGGACGGGGCCGTCCTCAGCTGGTCGCGGGGGCGCATCCGGGCGGTGACGACCTCGTCGGCACCGTGGCGCTTGGTGTGGAAGTCCTCCAGGCCGATCACACCGCAGGCGGCTGCGCGGTGCTGTTGGCGGCGGCGCCAGGCCGACCAGCGCAGGACATGGGACAGGTCGCGGCGGGGCTCGGCAGGGCTGTGACCCGCAGCAAGGCGAGGAGTGAACTCCCGCCCCGCCTACTCTCTACCTCTCTACCGGGCGACTCGGCTGATCAGGTCGAGGAGCCGCAGGACGGCCGGGTCCGCTTCGGGGCGGCGGACGGCGACGATGGTGGTCTCCAGGTGGGGTGAGGTGTCCCGCAGGGTGAGGAACCGGACTCCGGGGATCAGAAAGTCGCGCAGGCGTTCGGGCAGCAGGCTCACGCACAGGCCGGAGGCGACGTAGCTGAACAGGCCGGTGAGGTCGTCGGCTTCGGCGCGGCTTCGGGGGGCGAAGCCGGCTTCGAGGCAGGCGTGGTGAACGCGCTGGGCGAGGGCGGGCAGGGCGCGTGGGTCGGGCAGGGCGAAGTCCTCATCGCGCAGGTCCGCCAAAGTGATCGTGTCCGCGCCGGCCAGGTGGTGGTCGTGCGGTAGGGCGGCGGCGATGCGTTCTGCGGCGAGTTCATGGCCGACGAGGTCGCCGGGGAGCGTGGCGGGGTCGCGCAGGAATCCCAGGTCGAGGGTGCCCGAGCGGACCATCTCGGCGACGGTGCCCGCCGGGCCCTGGTGCAGGTGCAGGCGCAGTCCTGGCAGGTCCTGGGCGGCGGCTTGCAGGATGTGGGGCAGGTAGTGGTGGCTGAGGATGCTGGTGTAGCCGATGCGGATGTCGCCCTCCAGGCCGTTGGCGACGCGCCTGGCCCGTTCGACGGCCGCGGCCTGGGTGGCGAGTAGGCGCCGGGTGTCGGCGGCGAAGGTCTCGCCCGCCGGGGTGAGGGTGGCTCCGGTCGGCCCGCGGTCGAACAGCCGCACTCCCAGGGTGCGTTCGAGGCGCTGGATCGACTGGCTGAGCGGTGGCTGGCTCATGGACAGGCGTGCGGCGGCGCGGCCGAAGTGCTTCTCCTCGGCCACCGCCAGGAACTGCTCCAGCAGGCGCCTCGACAGACTCATATCCTCACTCATATAAACCATGACTAGATCATATATTGGACAGACTGGTGTGGGGGGTGTGCACTGGGTGATGCGGACGCCGATCGCATCGGCGGGCGGCGGTACCAGCGGAAACGGCCCTGCCCCGATCGGGCAGGCCGAACACCCCCAGGACGGTGAACCAGTGAACCTGACCGAACGGCTTCGCAAGGCGGCCGAGAACCCGGTCTCCTCAAACGTTTTCCCCTTCGAGCAGCACTTGGAGGAGGTTCTGCGCGAGGCGGGCCTGACGCCGATGGACTGCGGCGGGACGGTGGCCTTCACCTCCGGGGCCGACCCGCTGGTGCCCGGCCGCTTCCGGTTCGGCTCCGCCGCCGCGCTCGCACTGGCGGGCAAGGGCATCGCCGCATCCGCGATCTGGCGCGACCGGGGCGGGGAGGACCAGGACGTCACCATCGACGTCCGCAAGGCATTCCGCCGCTTCGCCGGCTTCGCGGACTTCCGGTGGGAGCTGATCAACGGCCGACAGCCGTCGATCAAGTGGAACAAGCGCAACCCCTTCGTCGAGATGCCGTTGTTCCGCCGCACGAAGGACGGCCGCAGCGTGGTCGCGCTGAACATCTACCCCGGCCTGCGCACCCGGGCACTGGACCTGCTGGGCTGCCCGGAAACCCCCGAGGCCGTGAACGCGGCCATCGCGCAGTGGGACGCCGACGACCTCGAACAGGCCTCGGCGGACGCGGGCATCGTCCTGGCGAAGGTGCGCTCCCTTGAGGAGTTCCTCGCCGAGCCCCAGTACACCGAGGTGCTCGCCGACCTGCCGCTGATCGAGGTCCAGAAGATCGCCGACAGCGCGCCGGTGCCGTTCACGGACGGCGCCCGCCAGCCGCTCGACGGCATCCGGGCCCTGGGCATGGGCCACGTCATCGCCGGCGCCGCGATCGGACGCGACCTCGCCTCCTTCGGCGCGGACGTGCTCAACATCTGGCGCCCCGACGACGTCGAGATCGAGCCGTTCTACTGGGACACCCAGGTCGGCATGCGCTCGGCTTACCTCGGCGACTCCGGCGCCGACCGCGAACGCCTCGACCAGCTCCTCGCCGGCGCCGACGTGTTCTTCGCCAACCGCCATCCCGGATACCTCGCCCAGCACGGCCTGACCGCCGAGGACCTCGCCGCCAACCACCCCGGCATCGTCCACACCGAGGTCACCCTCCACGGCCCCGCCGGCCCCTGGAAGCACCGCCCCGGCTTCGACGAAATCGGCGCCTGCGTCAGCGGCGTCTTCGCCATCGAAGGCACCCTCGAAGACCCCAAGCAGCCCCCCATGCTCCCCGTCGTCGACAACATCGTCGGCTGGCTCGCCACCATCGGCACCCTCACCGCGCTGCGCCGCCGGGCGACCGAGGGCGGCTCATACCGGGTGCGGGTCTCGCTGACGAAGACCTGCCTGTGGCTGATCTCGCTGGGCGTCTTCGACCGCGACTACGTGCGTACCGCGGTCGGCTCGACGCCGGAGCACACGCTGGTCGACCCGGACCTGTTCACCGCCCGGACCCCGCTGGGCCTCTACCAGGGGATGACCGACCAGTTGCAGTTCACCTCCCTGCGCCAGGGGGACTTCACCACCGTGCTCAGCCCCATGGGCGCCGACGAGCCCGTGTGGCGCACCGCGCCGCACTGACCCCCCACGCCCCGGCCCGGCGCGCCCCCGGGCCGGCCCCCGCGTTCCACCTGTCTGCTTCTCGGTGTCCTCAATTCTTCGGTCGGAGTGGTTCTTCATGGCTGTGGTGACGATCGTCGGTGCCGGCGTGATCGGGATCTCCTGGGCCCGCCTGTTCGCCGGGGCGGGCTGGCAGGTGCGTATCAGCGACCCCAGGCCGGACCTGAAGGACGTGGCGGACGAGCACCTGGCCGGCCTTGAGGTCACGCTCACCGCGGACCTGGCGGCCGCCGCGGAAGGCGCGGACTTCGTCCAGGAGGCCGGGCCGGAGCGGATCGACATCAAGGAGCAGATGTTCGCCACCCTCGCCGCGCACACCCGCGACGACGTGGTGCTGGCCTCCTCCTCGTCCTCGCTGCTGCCGTCCGCCATCGCGAACGGCAACCCGGCGGCCGGCCGGATTGTGATCGGCCACCCGTTCAACCCTCCTGAGCTGATGCCGCTGGTCGAGGTGGTCCCCGGACCGCAGACCTCGGCGAGCACGGTGGAGCGGGCGGTCGAGGTGTACCGCGCGCTGGGCAAGCTGCCGATCCGGCTGAAGAAGGAGATCCCGGGCTTCGTCGGCAACCGGCTGCAGAAGGTCTTCAACGACCAGGCGTTCTACCTGGTGCAGCAGGGCGTGATCGACGTGGCGGACCTCGATGATCTGGTGAGGGCCTCGCTCGGCCTGCGCTGGGCGACGGTTGGCCCGTTCCAAAGCGGTGTCCTGGGCGGCGGACCGGAAGGCATGCGGCACCTGGCCTCGCACGTCGGCTCGCAGATGACCTTCGAGACCGGCAGGTCGGACCCGGCCCGGATGGGCGAGGTACTGGACGCGGTCGAGGCCTCCTACGGCACCGGAGAACCGGCCTACGAACGGCTGGCCGACCTGCGTGACACCCGCACCCGCGCCGTCCTTGAGCCACTGGGCTGGCCCACACCGCCGGCCGCGAAGGGCCCGGGCAAGTGACCGGCAACGCGCCGGACAGCACGAACAGAGAACAGAAGGAGACGACGACCCCCATGTGGCAGGAACTGCTGGCCCTCCAAGCCGGACCGGGCAAGGTGCTGCGGGTGGGCATCCCGGACGGCCGGGTGGACACCCTGGTCGAGGACGCCGGGCCCTTTCCGGACGGCATCGTGGTCGAGGCCGGGACCGTCCACTGGACCACCATGGGCACCCCGATCGTCGGCCCCGCCACCCCCGGAGAAGCCGCCTGGGACTTCTCCCCCCGCAACGGCGGCCTCCACGCCGTGGCCCTGGACGGCGGGAACCAGCACGACCTGCTCCCGCCCGGGACGATCACCACCGGCAAACAGCTGACCTCGGACGGCGTCGGCACGCTGTACTGGGCCGACCGCGAAGGCCACCGGATCAGCCGCGTACGCACCGACGGCACCGGCCTGACCGACCTGGTGATCACCCCGGCCGACGACGCCGTCATGGGCGAATGCGTCGGCGTGGCCGTCGATACCGCCCGCGGCCACCTGTACTGGACACAGAAAGGCCCGTCCAAGGGCGGCAAAGGCCGGATCCTACGCGCAGGCCTTCAGATCCCCGCCGGCCAGAGCGCCGAGAACCGCTCCGACATCGAAGTCCTCTGGAGCGACCTGCCCGAACCCATCGACCTGCACCTCGACGGCGACTGGCTGTACTGGACCGACCGCGGCGCACCACCGGCCGGTAACACCCTGAACCGGGCACCCCTGCCGGCGGACGGGGAAGCGGGCCGGGCACCCGAGATCCTCGCAGACGGCTTCCACGAAGCGATCGGCCTGGCCCTCGACAGCCAGGCAGGCATCGCCTACGTCTCCGACCTTGCAGGCCACCTGCACGCCGTACCCCTGCCGGACGGACCCGCCGCCGACGAACCGCCTCGCCAGATCGCCTCACTGGGCCCGCTGACCGGCCTCGCCGGGCCCGGCTGAACCATCACGCCGCGGCAAGTCACACCCGCGCGCACCTCCCGTACGGCGCCTCGCAGAGCTGGACGAACGCGTCGAAGCTGCCCCACGCCCGTTGGCTCCGCCCCGGGGCGCCGCGCACCGTGGGGCGCTCCTACGTTCTGCTCCATGGATCGATCCGACCACATCTCTCCACCCGCTGCTCCTCGATCTCGCACCCCTTCAGAAATGCGGAACCGCCCTCCCCTCGTAGGAGGAGGCCGCCCCGCTGCGACCGACTCCCCGCGTCAGCAGTTCCTCCCGGCCCGGTGCGGTGACCAGTGGCAAGGACGGACCGCCACCGACGCCGGTGGCGGTCCTGTCAGCCGCCCGGGCGATTGTCGTCGACGGGTGAAATGAGGTTCTGGATCACTTTTGGTGCCGGAGCCACGGAGGGTCACCGGGCCCGCGATCATGAACGGTCGTGACCCACGATCTGCTCCAGGACCTCTGGCTCCACCTGTCGGACACGGATCGGGCACGAGCGTGCGCCCAGGGGTTGGCCACCTTCCTCCCGGTCAGCCCGCTTCACCACCGCGTTCTGAGCGTGGGCGACCTCGCGTCGCAGACGACGCTCGTAGTCGGCGACCTGTTGCCGCACGGGTCGGCTGGTAGCAGTCCGGATCAGCCGTTCGTTCTCGCGGTCCACGAGGAAGGGGACGGCTTTCATGTGCTACGGCACACCTACGCCTCGATCATGCTGGAGGCGGGGGAGTCTGTGGTGACTGTGGCGCGGTGGCTCGGGCACTCTTCGCCCGCTGTCACGCTCGGTTACTGCGCCCACTTCATGCCGGAGGCCGGGACGAAGGGGCGCGCCGTCATCGACGGACTGCTGGCCGGTCGAAACTCCCCAGATTCTCCCCAGGCCTGGGAGGCGATTCCCCAGGCTGGACGGCGCCGGCCTTGTCCGTGGATTGCCAGGGAGCGGAGCCGTATAGCCTGGGGAAATGCTGACAGAAGTCACAGCGACCCGCTACGTCACGCCCCTGCGTGAGGGCGGTTCGCTCCCGGGCATCGTCGAGGCCGACGATCTCGGTACGTACGTCATGAAGTTCACCGGAGCCGGACAGGGCCGCAAGACCCTGGTCGCCGAGGTCATCTGCGGACAGCTCGGGCGCCGGCTCGGACTGCGGGTCCCGGAGCTCGTGCAGATCCAGCTCGACCCGGTCATCGGCCTCTCCGAGCCGGACCAGGAGGTGCAGGAGCTGCTGAAGGCCAGCGGCGGCCTCAACCTCGGGATGGACTTCCTGCCCGGCTCGATCGGCTTCGACCCGCTCGCGTACGAGGTGAGTGCCGAGGAGGCCGGCCGGGTCGTCTGGTTCGACGCGTTGATCAACAACGTCGACCGGTCCTGGCGCAACCCCAACATGCTCGTCTGGCACGGCGACCTGTGGCTGATCGACCACGGCGCCACCATGATCTGGCACCACAACTGGCCGGGCGCGCAGGCCTCCGCGGCCAAGACGTACGACGCCTCGGACCACGCGCTTGCGCCCTTTGCGCCGGACATCGCGGCCGCTGCCGCCGAGCTGGCACCGCGCGTCACCGAAGAGCTGCTGACCGAGGCGGCCGCCGACGTCCCCGACGAGTGGCTGGTCGACGAGCCCGGCTTCCACTCCACCGACGCACTGCGGCGCGCCTATGTGGAGGCGCTCCTGTCGCGGGCCGCCACCATCCACGAGCGGATCACCCTGAGCGCGCCCTCCAAGCCCCGCCCCTCGCAGGCGCCGGGCTGGCTGATCGAGCACCTCACCCCCTGGCCGCACCCCACCAAGAAGGGCGGGGGCAAGTGAGCGACCGCGATGTCTTCGAGTACGCACTGCTGCGCGTCGTGCCGCGCGTCGAGCGCGGCGAGTGCTTCAACGCCGGCGTGGTGGTCTACTGCCGCGCGCGGTCCTATGTGGCCGCCCGTACGTACCTGGACGAGACCAAGCTGAGGGCCCTGGACCCGCAGGCCGACGTCGTCGGCGTGCGAGCCGCACTGCACGCCGTCGAGGGCGTGTGCAAGGGCGGGGAGGACGCGGGGCAGGCGGCGCGGGACGACGCCGGCCGGCGCTTCCGCTGGCTGATCGCGCCGCGTTCGACGGTCGTCCAGCCGGGTCCCGTGCACACCGGACTCACGGCCGATCCTGAGGCCGAGATCGAGCGTCTGCTCGATGTGCTGGTGCGCTGATCGATCCCGAGCGCGATCGACCGTCGGCGCACGCCGAAGCGCCCCGGAGGTGAACCGAGCCCTCCAAAGAGGGGGGAACGTTGACACCGGGTGCCAGGGCTTCTAGCGTCTCGTCTGCTGAAGGTACTAAGCGGTCGCTCATTCATCTGGGCCGTGCCGGGCGACCGCATCCAACGGGATCCAAGGGCGAGGAGAACCAACCATGTCCACCACCGAGCAGCGCGTCGCGATCGTGACCGGAGCGGCGCGAGGCATTGGCGCCGCCACTGCCGTGCGTCTGGCGGCCGAGGGCCGTGCCGTCGCCGTACTCGACCTCGACGAGGCGGCGTGCAAGGACACCGTCGAGAAGATCACCGCGGCGGGCGGGAAGGCCATCGCGGTCGGCTGCGACGTCTCGGACTCCGCCCAGGTGGAGGCCGCTGTGGCGCGGGTCGCCGACGAGCTCGGCGCGCCGACGATCCTCGTCAACAACGCGGGTGTGCTCCGCGACAACCTGCTCTTCAAGATGAGCGAGTCCGACTGGGACATCGTGATGAACGTGCACCTCAAGGGCGCGTTCCTGATGGCGAAGGCCTGCCAGAAGCACATGGTGGACGCCGGCTTCGGGCGGATCGTGTCCCTCTCCTCCAGCTCGGCGCTGGGCAACCGCGGCCAGGCCAACTACTCCGCCGTCAAGGCCGGGCTGCAGGGCTTCACCAAGACCCTCGCCAAGGAGCTCGGCAAGTTCGGCATCACGGCCAACGCCGTCGCGCCGGGCTTCATCGTCACCGAGATGACGGCCCAGACGGCCGCGCGCGTCGGCATGGGCTTCGAGGAGTTCCAGGCCGCGGCGGCCACCCAGATCCCGGTCCAGCGTGTCGGCAGGCCGGAGGACGTTGCCAACGCGATCGCCTTCTTCGCGGGCGACGACGCCGGTTTCATCTCCGGCCAGGTCATGTACGTGGCCGGCGGCCCGCTCAACTGAATCGGAGGCGACAGACATGAGCGCACAGGAACTTCCCCCGCTCTCCGGCAAGGTCGCCCTCGTCACGGGCGGCAGCCGGGGCATCGGCTACGGCATCGCCGAGGCGTTCGTCGCCCGCGGTGACCGCGTCTGCATCACCGGCCGCGGCGAGGACGCCCTCAAGGAGGCAGTTGAGCAGCTCGGCGCCGACCGGGTGATCGGCGTCGCGGGCAAGGCCCATGACGAAGCGCACCAGGCGGCCGCCGTCGAGCACGTGATGGACGCCTTCGGCCGCGTCGACTTCCTCGTCAACAACGCCGGCACCAACCCCGTCTTCGGCCCGATCGCCGAACTCGACCTCGGGGTGGCCCGCAAGGTCTTCGAGACCAATGTGATCTCGGCGCTCGGCTTCGCCCAGCAGACCTGGAAGGCCTGGCAGAAGGAGAACGGCGGTGCGATCGTGAACATCGCGTCGATCGCCGGGATCTCCGCGTCCCCGTTCATCGGGGCGTACGGCATGAGCAAGGCGGCGATGGTCAATCTGACCCTCCAGCTCGCGCACGAATTCGCCCCGGCCGTCCGGGTCAATGCGATCGCACCCGCGGTGATCAAGACAAAGTTCGCGGAAGCCCTTTACGAGGGCCGGGAGGCGGAGGCGGCCGCGGCCTATCCGCTGGGCCGGCTCGGCGTTCCCCGGGACATCGGCGGGGCCGCCGCGTTTCTCACCTCCGACCAGTCGGACTGGATCACGGGTCAGACACTCGTGGTCGACGGAGGTATTTTCCTTAATGCCGGAGTTCACTGAGCCGGTTTGTGCCTGAATGGCTCAGGATTACCTCAAGTGCCCCGTCGGACCTCCCCGTTGATCCGGCGGGGCACTGCGGTATGGTTCGCCGACCCATGGCTGAACGAGGAGCGTGCACGTGTTCAACCGGACGATGCTGCGGGCGGCTGCAGCCCTTGCGTCCATATCCCTGGTAGCGGGATGCGGTCTGTTTTCGGACGATGACGCCGATGGGGCCAAGCCAGTGGTGGTCGGTACGACGAGTGAGCCCAGCACACTCGATCCAGCCGCCGCGTGGGACGGCTCGTGGGAGCTGTACCGCAATGTGTTCCAGACGCTCCTGAGTTTCCCGACCGGGAGCACGAGCCCGCAGCCCGACGCGGCTCAGAGCTGTAAATTCATTGATCCGACCAATACGGCGTACCAGTGCACGCTGCGCGAAAACCTTAAATTCTCCAACGGGCACAAGCTGGACGCCGCCGCCGTCAAGCACTCCATCGACCGTATCCAGAAGATCAACGTCAACGGCGGTCCCAACGGACTGCTCGGATCCCTCAGCGAGGTGGAGACCGAAGGTGACCGCACCGTCACCTTCCGGCTCACCAAGGCGGACGCCACCTTCCCGTTCATCCTGGCCACGCCCGCGATGTCCCTCGTCGACCCTGCCGAGTACCCGGCCGACAAGCTCCGCGAGGACGGCAAGCTCCTCGGCTCCGGCCCCTACACCCTGGAGTCGTACACGGAGGGCTCCGAGGCCCGGCTGAAGAGGAACGTCAGCTACAACGGGTTCGCCGACATCAAGAACGAAGCCGTCATCATCCGGTACTTCAAGGACTCCGAAGTGATGGTGGGCGCGCTCAAGAAGAAGGAGATCGACGTCACCAACCGTGGTCTGACCGCGGAAGAGGTCGTCGCCCTGCAGGAGAAGACGCCCGAGAACGAGGGCCTCCAGGTCGTCGAGACCGTCGGCGCCGACATCCGCTACCTGGTCTTCAACCCCAAGGACCCGGCCGCGGCCAAGCTCCCGGTACGCCGGGCGATCGCCCAGGTCGTCGACCGTGAGGCGCTCGTCGCCAAGGTCTACCAGGGCACGGCCGAGCCGCTGTACTCCATGGTCCCCAAGGGCATCGCCGGGCACACCACCAGCTTCTTCGACACGTTCGGCGACCCGAATGTCGACAAGGCCCGCAAGATCCTCCGGGAGGCCGGGATCGACGCACCGGTCGAGCTGACCTTCTGGTTCACCACGGACCGCTACGGCTCGTCCACCGCTCCCGAGTTCGCCGAGCTCAAGCGGCAGCTGGACGCGTCCGGACTGTTCAGGATCACGCTGAAGAGCAAGCCCTGGAAGGAGTACCAGGCGGGCTACAAGAACGGCGAGTACCCGGTGTTCGGCCGAGGCTGGTTCCCGGACTTCCCGGACCCGGACAACTTCATCGCGCCGTTCGTCGGCAAGAACAACGCGCTCGGCACGCCCTACGACAGCCCGGAGATCGCCGAGCAGCTCACGCTGTCCCGCAAGGAGAGCGACCGTGGGGCCGTGTCGAAGCCGTTCGAGCGGGCGCAGGACGTCCTCGTGCAGGACGTCCGGCTGCTCCCGCTGTGGCAGGGCAAGCTGCACATCGCGGCCAGCGAGGAGATCGCAGGCTGCGAGCGCGCCATGGACCCGCAGACGATCATGCAGGTGTGGGAGCTGCAGCGGAAGACCAGCTGGTAGACGAGCCGCGGCCGGGCTTGCGCCCGGCCGCCGGCGGCGGTTGTCAGTGGCCGCGGGTAGGTTCTGTGATCAGAGAACCGGATCAGAGAACTGATCGCATACCGGAGGTTGTTGACGTGACCGACACCGCCATGCTGCCCGAGTCCTGGCGCGGCGTCCTCGGCGAGGAGCTCCAGAAGCCCTACTTCAAGGAGCTCGTCGACTTCGTCGAGGACGAGCGCGCCAAGGGGCCGGTGTACCCGCCGCGCGAGGAGGTCTTCGCCGCGCTGGACGCCACGCCCTTCGACCGGGTCAAGGTGCTGATCCTCGGCCAGGACCCGTATCACGGGGAGGGCCAGGGCCACGGCCTGTGCTTCTCGGTGCGCCCGGGCGTCAAGACCCCGCCTTCCCTGCGGAACATCTACAAGGAGATGCAGGAGGAGCTGGGCCACCCCGTGCCGGACAACGGCTATCTCATGCCGTGGGCCCAGCAGGGCGTCCTCCTCCTCAACGCGGTGCTGACGGTGCGGGCCGGCGAGGCGAACTCCCACAAGGGCAAGGGCTGGGAGAAGTTCACGGACGCGGTGATCACCGCCGTGGCCTCGCGGCCCGACCCGGCGGTCTTCGTCCTCTGGGGCAACTACGCCCAGAAGAAGCTGCCCCTGATCGAAGAGCAGCGCCATGTGGTGGTGAAGGGTGCCCACCCGTCGCCGCTCTCCGCGAAGAAGTTCTTCGGCTCCCGCCCGTTCACGCAGATCAACGAGGCCGTGGCGGCCCAGGGCCACGAGCCGATCGACTGGCGCATCCCGGACCTCGGCTGACGGTTGGCGAGTGGGGCGAAGAGGCGCGTGGCCGACGGCCGGAGGCCGCTGTCGAGCACAGTGAAAGGAAGAGCGCGCGGAGGTCCTGAGGAGCGAAGGGCCGAGCACGATCGACCGTCGACAGCCACTGGAGCGCACCGGGGGTGAGCCGAGCCTGTATGGGCGCACCTGGCTGACAGGCTCGGGCCCCGGTCCGAGCCTGTGCCGGATTACCCGTGGCGGCCGCTAGCGTCTGGATCACGCATGTCCATGCGATCAAGGCGCTGGAGGCCGCGGTGAGGGAGCAGCACGAGACGTCGGAAGACGCCGTCATGACCAGGATCGGGCAGGCGGTCATGCTGCTCCACGCGGGGGACCGCGAGGAGGCGCGCAACCGCTTCGGGGAACTGTGGGCGCAGATCGGCGAGGTCGGCGACCCGCTGCACCGCTGCACCCTCGCGCACTACATGGCCGACACCCAGGACGACCCCGGGGACGAGCTGGCCTGGGATCTTCGGGCGCTGTCCGCGGCGGAGGGGCTGACCGACGAGCGCCTGGCGCGGCACGACTCGGCGGTCGCGGTGCGCGGAATGTACCCCTCGCTGCATCTGAATCTTGCCGCGGACTATGTGAAGCTCCACCGCCCGGAGGCCGCGCGCGCCCATCTGGACCGCGCTCGTGCGGCGTCGGACGCCCTCGGCGACGACGGGTACGGGAACGGCGTGCGCGCGGCGATCGCGCGGCTGGACCGGCAGCTGGCGGAGGGCTGACCCGGTCCCGCCCACCGGTCCGCGGCCAGGCCCTGTCCTACTCGCCCGTCGCGCCGTCGATCTGCTCGCGGATGAGATCGGCGTGCCCGTTGTGGCGGGCGTACTCCTCGATCATGTGGTGAAGGATCCAGCGGAGGCTGAACGGCTCGCCTGCCTGGCCCTTCCGTGTCGAGACGTCGTCGAGCGAACGGGCCGCGGTCAGCTCGCGGGCCCTGGCGATCTCCGCCCGCCACGTGGAATGGGCCTCGTCCCACGTGTCCTGCTCCCCGACGTGGAACTCGCCGTCGGGATCCTCCTCGGAGAAGTAGAGCGGAGGGGCCTGCTCGTCGGCCAGGACGCGGCGGAACCAGTGGCGTTCGACATCCGCCAGATGCCGTACGAGTCCGAGGAGAGAGAGCTCGGACGGCGCGAGGGGAGCCCGGCGCAGCTGTTCGTCGTCGAGCCCCGCGCACTTCCAGGCCAGGGTCTCGCGGTGGTAGTCGAGAAAGCCCTCCAGCAGCGCGCGCTCGTCGGCGACGGTGGAGGGCTCGGTACGAAGATCGGCTGTTGTCATGGCGGGCATCCTGGCCGATGGGTCCGGCCCGTGGCCAGGCATTAACCGGCGAGCGTGCGGTGATTCCCGTCCGTGCCGGGACCCGCGTCCGTGCCGGGACCCGCGTCCGCGGCGCGACCACGGTCCGTTGCCCGGTCTCCCAGCATGCCGCGCAGCAGTTCGACGAAACCCTTCCTGAGCTCCGCCCTGCTGGGCACCCGCGCGTGGTACGACCCCGCGGCGCAGGAGAACATCAGCCCCTCGCACCACGCCACCAACGACAGGGCGTGCCGCTCCGGCTCGGCCGACCCGGCCCCCGCCATCAGCGCGACCAGCGGCTCCCGGAACGCGGCGCCCGCCCGGTCGTAGTACGCGCGCAACTCGGGCCTGCGGGTGGCCTCCAGGGCCAGCTCGTAACGGGACACCAGCAGCGCCCGGTGGTCGGTGAGGTAGCGGTGGAGGGCGAGGGCCAGCGCGTCGGTCAGGGCCTCGGCACCGCCCTCGGGGACCGGCATCTCGTCCGGTGTGAGCACCTGCATCTCGCGCTCCGCCTGGCGGCGCACGGCCGCCTCCAGGAGCGCCTGCCGGGTGCGGGCGTGGTTGGACGTCGAGCCCTGCGGCAGCCCCGCCGCCTCGTCCACCGCCCGGTGGGTGAGCCCGCGCATGCCCCGCTCTGCGAGAAGGGTCAGGGCGGCGTCGGCGATCAGTTCGGAGCGGGTGGCGGACGTGCGTGCGGTCATGGGGACAACCTACCTCTGGCACTACACCTGTAGTACGGTGACGAGGTCACTACAGGTGTAGTAACGAGGAGGAGTCATGGACCGGACCCGCGCTCCCCGCGCCGTCGTCGTCGGAGGCGGCATCGGCGGACTCACCGCCGCCGTCGCCCTGCACCAGCAGGGCTGGGACACCACCGTCCTGGAGCGTGCCGCCGCCCTCACCCCCGTCGGCGCCGGAATCGGCCTCGCCCCCAACTCCCAGCGCGCCCTCGACGTCATCGGCCTCGGCGAGCGGGTCAGGTCCCTCTCCGCCTGGCAGGGCGACGGCGGCCTGCGCACCCCCAGGGGCCGCTGGCTGAACCGCACCGACAGCGCCGCCACCACCGCGCGGTTCGGCGGCCCGCTCGTCCTGCTGCACCGCGCCACCCTCGTGGACATCCTGGCCTCCGCGCTGCCCGACGGAGCCGTACGGACCGGAGTGAACGCCACCCTCGCGGACGCGGGGGACGACCACCGCCCCGCCGTCGTCGCCACCCCCGGCGGCGACCTGGAGGCCGACCTCGTCGTCGCCGCGGACGGCATCAACTCCGCCGTGCGCCGGGCGCTGTTCCCCGACCACCGGGGACCGCAGTACTCCGGCTTCACCACGTGGCGTGTCGTCGTCCCTGCCCCCGACCGCCCCTTCGCGCCGCACGAGACCTGGGGCCGGGGCCGCATCTGGGGCACCCAGCCGCTGAAGGGCGGCCGCGTCTACGCGTACGCCGCCGCCGTGACGCCCGCCGGCGGGCACGCCCCGGACGGCGAGAAGGCCGAGCTGCTCCGCCGCTTCGGCGACTGGCACGAGCCGATCCCCGGCATCATCGCGGCCGCCGAGCCCGACGGAGTGCTGCGTCACGACGTGCACCACATGACCGAGCCGCTGCCCGCCTACCACCACGGCCGGGTCGCCCTCGTCGGCGACGCCGCCCACGCCATGCAGCCCACCCTCGGCCAGGGCGGCAACCAGGCCATCGAGGACGCGATCGTGCTCGCCCACCACGCACGCCGCGGCGCGGACGCCGTCCACGACCTCGCCGAGTACACCCGCAACCGGCTGCCCCGCACCATGGGGATCGTGCGGCAGGCCACGAGGACGGGTCGCACGGCGATGCTCAGCAGCCCCGTCGCCGTCGCCGTACGCGACACCCTCGTCGCGACCGTCTCCCGCTTCGGCCCCGGCCTCGTCCTGCGCAGCTTCGACGGCATCGCCGACTGGCGACCGCCGCAGCACACGTATGCTGCCGGTGCTGCCGGAACCGCGGACACGCACACGGCGACGCGATGACGCGAGAGGGAGGCCAACGGTGAGGGTCGGCTGCATCGGGCTCGGAGACATCGCGCAGAAGGCGTACCTGCCGGTGCTCACCACCCGTGCGGATGTCGAACTGCATCTGCACACCCGGACCCCGGCCACCCTCGACCGGATCGCGGCGGCCCACCACATCCCCGGCGCCCACTGCCACACCACCCTGGACTCCCTCCTCGCCCAGGGCCTCGACGCCGCGTTCGTGCACGCCCCGACACCCGCCCACCCCGAACTCGTGGCGCGGCTGCTGGAGGCCGGCGTACCGACCTACGTCGACAAGCCGCTCGCCTACGAACTCGCCGACTCCGCACGCCTCGTGGAGCTCTCCGAACGGACCGGCACGAGCCTCGCCGTCGGCTTCAACCGCCGCTTCGCCCCCGGCTACGCCCAGTGCCTGGACCACCCGCGCGAGATCGTCCTCATGCGCAAGAACCGCATCGGCCTCCCCGAGGACCCCCGCACCCTCGTCCTCGACGACTTCATCCACGTCGTCGACACCCTCCGCTTCCTCGTCCCCGGCCCCGTCGAGCACACCGACGTACGGGCCCGGATCCGCGACGGGCTCATGCACCACGTCGTCCTGCAGCTCTCCGGGGACGGTTTCACCGCGATCGGCATGATGAACCGGCTGAACGGCTCCACCGAGGAGATCCTCGAAGTCGCGGGCCAGGACACCAAGCGGGAGGTGCTCAACCTCGCCGACGTCATCGACCACAAGGGCCAGCCGACCGTGCGACGGCGCGGCGACTGGGTGCCGGTGGCCCGCCAGCGCGGCATCGAGCAGTGCGTGTCCGCCTTCCTCGACGCCGTCCGCGCGGGCAAGTTCCTCAGCGCCCAGGACGCACTGCTGACCCATGAGCTGTGCGAGCGGGTGGTACGGCAGTCTCTGGCGCAGGCTTCCTGAGAGCCCGCAGACCCTCGGCCGCGCACAGCGCCGCCAGCACCGCCAGCGCCCCGTACACCGGCCAGTCTCCGACCCGGACGTACGGCGTCGTGCCGCCGGCGAGCGGGACCTCGTACACGGCGGAGGCACTGGCATCGGTACCCAGCCGCTCACCCACGGGCTCACCCTCGGGCCCGTACACCGCGCTCACACCCGTGAGCGTGGCATGCACCATCGGCCTGCCCGTCTCCGCCGCCCGCAGCGCCGCCAGCGAGGCATGCTGCGCGGGCGCCCAGCTGGCCTGGAAGGTCGATGTCGCGGACTGCGCGACCAGCAGCTGGGTGCCACTCCTGACCAGCCGGCGGCTCATGTCGGGGAACGCCGACTCGAAGCACACCATCGGACCCACCCGAAGACCCGCGCGGCCCTCGCCGTCCGGCAGCACCATCACGAACTGACGGCTGCCGCGCATCCGGTCCTCCCCCGCAGCCTTGCCCACGGACGTCGCCCAGCCGAGCACCGCGCGGGCCGGGACGTACTCGCCGAAGGGAACCAGCCGCATCTTGTCGTAGCGGTCCCCGGTCGGGCCGTCGGGTCCGACCAGCACGCTGCTCTTGAAGATGCCGGGCCGGTCCGAGCGCCGGGCGTCCACATTGACCAGCACGTCGGCGCCCACGGCACGCGACACCGCGGCGAGCCGCGCCGCGTATCCCGGCCGCGCGGCCAGATCCGCACCGACACTGCTCTCGCCCCACACCACGAGATCCACGTCCCGGCCCGCCAGTTCCCGGGTGAGCTGCTCGCCGCGCGCGAAACGCCGGTCGGCTCCGCCGACCCCGTTGATGACCCCCGGCTGCACGACGGCGACCCGGAACACCTCACCGCTCCGCTCGGGCCGCGGCGACCACAGCCACACCGCCCCGACCGCCAGCGCGCACGCGCAGACACCCGCCACCGCGGGGACACGTGCCGTCGGGAGCGCCACCAGCAATGTCACCGCCGTGTTCACCGCCACCACCAGCAGGCTCACCAGCCACACCCCGCCCACCGAGGCGAGCCGCAGCGCGGGCGGCACCTCCCACTGACTGGCCCCGAGCAGCCCCCACGGGCCGCCCAACCCCTCCCAGGACCTGACCAGTTCCACCATCAGCCAGCCCGACGGCACGACGGCGATCGCGGCGGCGGCCCGGCCCGCCGACGGCGCCCCGCCGGGTCCACCCGGACCGCCCGCCCCGCCCAGCATCGAGCGGACCAGCCACCCCCAGGGCGCCGAGAGCACCCCGAGCAGCGCCGCGATCAGCAGGATGAACACATGGAGGTTCGGCGTCAGCCAGTGATGCATGGCCAGCATGAAACCGGTGCCGCCGAGCCAGCCGTCGACGGCCGCGCGACGACCCGTCGGAGCCGTACGGATCAGCAGCAGCCACGGTACGAGCGCCACATACGCGAACCACCACAGCCCCGGCGCCGGAAACGCGAGCGCGGGCAGCGCGCCCGCCGCGAACACGGCCGCGCCGCGCCACCACGGCGACGCCGACAGCCTCGTCAGCTGCTCCCGCCGGCCGACCGGAATCCGCATGCCGCGCCTCCTCGCCCCAGACCCGAGGGCCCGGAGCCCCGAGAGCAGTGTGTGTCTCCAGTGTGAAGGAGCCGCGCCGGCCGGGACAGTGCGCGGGCGATCAGTCGGCGGCCGCGGCCAGGAACGCGGCGTGCCGCCACTTCTCCTGCACGGTCACCGAACGCAGCCGCCACCCACCGTCCGTACGCGCGAGGCCGAACGCGTACCGCCCGCCGGAGACGAAGTCGTCGCCCGACTCCAGCCGCATCGGATTGACGTAGTCGGCCTGCGCATCCGCCGTGTCGCCCGGATAGCCGCCGAGATCCTCGATGCGCACCCACCGGTTGACGATCAGATGCTGTCGTACGGGAAACAGCCGCATCGTCTCCGCCAGCCAGCTCGCGACCTCCGTCGCCGGGCCCTCTATACCGCCCGCGGCGCGGTAGTCGGCACGGCCGTCCGGGGTGAACAGAGCCCGGTAGCCGGTCCAGTCGGCGTCGTCCACGGCCACCGCGTAGCCGGTGATCACGTCGTCGATCGCCAACCGGTCCATCACCGTCGCGAGATTCACGCGCTGCGTCATCGGCCAAGTGTGGGTCAGCGACCGCGCCACGCCAAGGGTCCACGCAGGATCCGGGATCACCGCTTGTACCGGCTCGCGGGCTCGCCGCGGCGGACCGCTCCGGGGGCGCGGGCGGCCGGGTGGTCGGCGTGGGCCGAGGAACTGAGCTGCCAGGGCACGCTGATCACCATGACCCCGGGGGTGAAGAGCAGCCGGCTCTTCAGCCACAGCGCCGACTGGTTGTGCAGCAGGTTCTCCCACCAGTGCCCGACGACGTACTCCGGGATGAACACGGCGACCACGTCCCGGGGGCTCTCGCGCCTGATGGAGCGCACGTACATCAGCACCGAGCTGGTGATCTCCCGGTACGGGGAGTCGAGGATCTTGAGCGGCACCTCGATGCTGTACTCCTCCCACTGCCGTTGCAGCTCCGCTGCCGCATCCCGGTCGACGGCGACGGTCAGCGCCTCCAGCCGGTCCGGCCGGAAGGCACGGGCGTAGGCGAGCGCGCGCAGGGTGGGCTTGTGCAGGGTGGACACCAGGACGATCGCCAGGACCCGGGAGGGCGGCCGCAGTTCACTGCGTGGGTCGGTGACCATGAGCTCGGCCGATGTGGCGTCGTAGTGGCGGCGGATGCCCCGCATCATCACCCACAGCACGATCGCGGCGAGCACCGCCAGCCAGGCGCCCTGGGTGAACTTGGTGGCCAGCACGATGGCCAGAACCAGACAGGTGGTGACCGCACCGGTCGCGTTGACGGCCCGTGCGGTGTGACAGCGCCGGCGCACGGCGGGGGCGGTCACCGTGCGCAGCTCCCGGTTCCAGTGCCGGACCATGCCGGTCTGGGAGAGCGTGAAGGAGGTGAAGACGCCCAGGATGTACAGGTGGATGAGGTTGGTGACGTTCGCCTTGTATCCCCAGAGCAGCAGTCCGGCCACGATCGCGAGGGCCAGGATGCCGTTGGAGAACGCCAGCCGGTCACCGCGGTTGTGGAGCTGCCGCGGGAGATAGCGGTGCTGGGCGAGGATCGAGGCGAGCAGCGGGAAGCCGTTGAAGGCCGTGTTCGCCGCGAGGATCAGGACGAGCGCGGTGGCGGCCTGGACGTAGTAGAAGCCGAAGCTGTTCTCGCCGCCGAAGACCGATGCCGCCAGCTGGGCGATGACCGTGCGCTGCGTGTAGTTCTCGCAGTCGGGCAGACCCGTCAGGCGGCAACTGTCGTCCGCGATGTGCACCTTCGCGACGATCGCGAGCGTCGTGACACCGACGAACATCGTGATGGCGATGATGCCCATCGCGGCCATCGTGGCTGCCGCGTTCCGGGACTTGGGCTTGCGGAACGCCGGCACGCCGTTGGAGATCGCCTCGACGCCGGTCAGTGCCGTGCAGCCGCTGGAGAACGCGCGCAGGACCAGCATGACCAGCGCCAGACCCGCCAGGTTCGCGTCGGCCGGATCCGGCTCGATGCCGTACGCGGCGGTCGGGGCGACGGGAGCGTCGCCGAGCAGATAGCGGAGCAGCCCCGTGCCGCACATGATCAGCACGCCGGCGATGAACAGATATGTCGGGGTGGCGAACGCCCGGCCCGACTCGCGCACCCCGCGCAGATTCATGGCGGTGAGCAGGGCGACGAAGACGAGCGCCATCAGCACCCGGTGCTCGGCCAGTTCCGGAATCGCCGAGATGATGTTGTCGACGCCGGATGCCACGGACACGGCCACCGTCATCACATAGTCGACCAGCAGCGACGCGGCGACCACCAGCCCCGCGGACGGGCCCAGATTGGTGGAGGCCACCTCGTACGACCCGCCGCCGCTCGGATAGGCGTGCACCACCTGGCGGTACGAGAGCACCACGATCGTCATCAGCGCCACGACCGCGGCCGCGATCCACGGCGTGAAGTGCAGATAGGCCAGCCCGCCGAGAGTGAGCACCAGCAGGATCTCCTGCGTGGCGTACGCGACCGAGGAGAGCGGGTCGGAGGCGAAGATCGGCAGCGCGATCCGCTTCGGCAGCAGCGTCTCGCCCAGCTCCTCGCTGCGCAGCGCGCGCCCGATGACCAGCCGTTTCAGGAACGCCGTGACGTTGAACACGGACGCGAGCGTATGCGGGGCAGCCCCGCCCGCCGCGCCCCGCCGCGCCGGGCGGGCCCACACGCGAAGCGGGGTCCGTACGGGGTCGTAGGGGTGCGGGAGGGGGTGGGTGCCGGGGCCGCGTCCGTCTGTCGGTCGTACGGTCCGTCGGTCGATGCCCATGGCGGCCATCGTGGCTGCCGCGTTCGGAAACCCGGCCCGGCTCGTGAACCACACTCCGCACCTGCCGCACGCGACCGACGAGGTGCGCAAGGCGGCGCCACTGGCGGACCGGCGGTGCGGTAGCGGGCCGGCAGGCGCCGACGGTCGCTCGGCCCCGGCGTCGTCAGCCGGCCGACTCGCCCGCGTGGGGGCTGAGCGTGTCCGTGCCGACGAGGATGAAGAGCAGGATGCCGAGCAGGATCCGGTAGATGACGAAGGGCATGAAACTCTTCGTCGAGATGAACTTCATGAACCAGGCGATCACTGCATATCCGACACCGAATGCGATGATCGTCGCGAAGATGGTCGGCCCCCAGGACACATGCCCGCCCTCGCCCGCGTCCTTCAGTTCGAACAGGCCCGAAGCGAGCACCGCGGGGATCGCGAGCAGGAACGAATAGCGGGCTGCCGCCTCGCGGGTGTAACCCATCAGCAGACCGCCGCTGATCGTGGCGCCCGAACGGGAAACGCCAGGGATGAGGGCCATCGCCTGGCAGACGCCGTAGATCAGACCGTCCTTGACGGACAGCTCCTCCAGGGACTTCCGGTGCCTGATCGCGCGGTGCTTGCCGCCCGTCTCGTCGCGGGCCGCGAGGCGGTCGGCGATCCCGAGCACGATGCCCATCACGACGAGCGTGGTGGCGATCAGCCGCAGATCCCGGAACGGACCCTCGATCTGGTCCTTCAGCGTGACGCCGAGCACACCGATCGGGATCGAGCCGACGATGACGAGCCAGCCCATCTGCGCGTCGTGGTCATGGCGCATCGCCTTGTTCGTCAGGGAGCGGAACCAGGCGGAGACGATCCGTGCGATGTCCTTGCGGAAGTAGATCAGGACGGCCGTCTCCGTACCGATCTGGGTGATCGCGGTGAACGCCGCCCCCGGGTCGTGCCAGCCCGCGAACGCCGCCGTCAGGCGCAGATGCGCGCTGGACGAGATGGGCAGGAACTCGGTCAGCCCCTGGACGAGCCCGAGGATGAGTGATTCGAACCACGACATGAAAGCTAAGCCATCCAAGTGCTGGTCAGGTCTGAACGGGTGAAGCGGACCGCGATCATGCGTCCGTCGCGTGGCAGCGTAGCGTCATCGGATTTCCGGCCCGCGGGCGGGCTGTCGCACGGCGAACTCCCCACCGGATCGACGCCCGGCCGCTGCCGCCGACCAGGGCGGCCGGCGGTGCCGGCTTCGGTTCGGGCCGCAGCGGGCCTTCAGTCGTCCGCCGGGCCCGTCACCGTCCAGCCCGGCGCATGGACGTGCGGGGTGAGGTTGTCCGTGGTCGCCTCGCCACCGCAGGACGCGCAGACGACCACCGGGGTGAGCTGCTCGCCGCAGGCGTGCTCCAGGACCGTCGGGGGGCGTTCCGTGAGGTGCCGGTCGCCCCAGGCCATCAGGGTCAGCAGGACGGGCTGCAGTTCGCGGCCGGCCTCCGTCGGGACGTACTCGAAGCGCTGCGGGCGCTCGCTGTACGGGACCTTCTCCAGGACTCCGGCCTCGACGAGGCGGCGCAGCCGGGCCGTGAGGATGTCGCGGGGCGCGCCGGTGTTGCGGGCGATCCGGTCGAAGCGGCGGACACCGAGGAAGACCTCGCGCAGGACGAGCAAGGCGTACTTCTCGCCGACGAGAGCGAGTGTGTCGGCGATGGAACAGGGTCGCGGGGTCTTCATGGGTCCCAGCCTAGAGGGGGGTGGGTTGGAAATCCCAACCTACCCGGCTACTGTTGAGTAGCCAGTGAGTCCAATTTTCCAACTCATGCACACGCCGCGCCGTGTTGCGCCGCGGTGCAGTGCCATGCCGTGAGCGGAGGAGGCGCGCTCCATGCGTGATGCCGTCATCGTCGAAGCCGTCCGTACGCCGATCGGGAAGGGCAAGCCGAACGGCGCGCTCGCCCAGGTCCACCCCGTCGCACTGCTCTCCCACACCCTCCGCGCCCTCGTGGAGCGCAGCGGAATCGATCCGGCCGTCGTCGACGACGTGGTCGGCGGCACCGTCGACCAGGTCGGCGAGCAGGCCATGAA
Organism: Streptomyces sp. NPDC001514; assembly: GCF_053597075.1. Taxonomy (NCBI): domain Bacteria; kingdom Bacillati; phylum Actinomycetota; class Actinomycetes; order Kitasatosporales; family Streptomycetaceae; genus Streptomyces; species Streptomyces sp. NPDC001514. The sequence goes on along the minus strand of NZ_JBSFHO010000040.1, from coordinate 2,686 downwards.
CACCACGCGGTACGCCTGGCTGGGCGCCGGGTTCCCCGAGCACGTGCCCGCCACGACGGTCGACCGCCAGTGCGGCTCTTCGCAGCAGGCCGTGCACTTCGCGGCCCAGGGCGTCATGGCGGGCGCGTACGACGTCGTCATCGCCTGCGGCGTCGAGTCGATGAGCCGCGTACCGATGTGGTCCAACGTGCCGCCGGGCGCCGACCCCTTCGGGCCGGGGGTCGCCGAGCGGTATCCGGAAGGGCTGGTGCCGCAGGGGATCAGCGCCGAGCTCATCGCCGCGAAGTGGTCCATCGGGCGGGAGGCGATGGACGCGTACGCGGTGACGTCGCATCAGCGGGCGGCCGCGGCGTGGGCGGACGGGCTCTTCGACGCCGAGGTCGCGCCGATCGCCGGGCTGACGCGGGACGAGAGCGTACGGCCGGGGACGACGGCCGAGATCCTGGCGGGCCTGCGGCCCTCCTTCGAGGACCCGGCCTTCGCCGAGCGCTTCCCGCAGATCGAATGGTCGGTCACGGCGGGCAACAGCAGCCCCGTGAACGACGGGGCGTCGGCGGTCCTCGTCATGGCGGGCGAGACCGCCGACCGGCTCGGCCTGCGCCCGCTCGCCCGGCTGCACAGCTTCGCCGTCACCGGCTCCGACCCGCTCCTCATGCTGACGGGAGTGCTCCCGGCCACGGAGAAGGTCCTGCAGCGCGCGGGCCTCGCCCTCGACGACATCGACCTCTTCGAGGTCAACGAGGCCTTCGCGAGCGTCGTCCTGGCCTGGCTCCAGGAGACCGGCGCGGATCCTTCCCGGCTCAACGTCCACGGCGGCGCCCTTGCCCTCGGCCATCCCCTCGGTGCGAGCGGCACCCGCCTGATGACCACCCTCGTCCACGCGATGCGGGCCCGCGGTGCCCGCTACGCCCTCCAGACGATGTGCGAGGCGGGCGGCCTCGCGAACGCGACGATCCTGGAGGCGCTGTAGCCGTACGGCGGTGCGGTGCGGTGCGCGCGGGTGCGGGGTGCGGGGTGCGGGGTGCGGGGTGCGCGGGGGCGACCGGTACCGTCCGGTGGCCGCCCGCGTGTCCGTCATCAAACGCCGGACGGGCTGAACCTCGGCCCCGCCGGCGTCCGAGCCGCGGGGGTCCTGGCCGTCAGACCTTGCGGAGCCGGTGCCGCTTGCGCCAGGCCACCAGGGCCCCGGCCACGGCAGAGAGTGCGATGAAGCCCGTCGCCGCGAGGAAGGCCGGCGAGGTCGGCGAGGCCGCGCGGCTGCCCGCGACGACGTAGGCCGCCGTGTTGGGGATCGAGCCGAGGGCCGTCGCCAGGAGGAAGGGGACGTAACCCATGCGGGACACCGCGGCGCAGTAGTTGGCCGCGGCGAAGGGGATGCCGGGGAAGAGACGCAGGGCAAGCATGGAGCGGAAGCCGTTGCGGCTGAGCTGGCCGTCCGCAGCGGTCAGCCAGCGGCCGCGCAGCAGCGGCCGGAGCGCGTCCTGCCCCAGTAGGCGGCCCAGGGTGAAGGAGATGCCCGCGCCGATGACTGTGCCGGCGACCGCGGCGGCCAGGCCGGCCTGGGAGCCGAAGAGCGCGCCCGCGGCCAGGTTCAGCAGGGGCCGTGGCACGAACGCTGCCGTGCACAGGCCGTACGCCACACCGAACAGGACCACCGCCGCGCCGCCGCTCACCTGGAACGGCAGCCCCGTGGCGAGCAGCCGCTCGGGCTCGTACAGCACCATCGCGGAGGCCGCGCACGCCAGCAGCAGCACGAGCAGCGCCAGCCGGGCCCAGGGTGAGAGGAAGGCCCGGCCGCAGCGGAGAACGAGGCCGTCGCGCGGCCCGGGGACGGGGTCGAGCATTCGGGGAGAGTAACCGACGCAACCGGCTGATCGCCGTAACCTGTGCCGCATGACGCACCCGGCCACGCCCCGCAGCGCCCTCGCCGACACGTTGCTGGAGCGGCTGACCACCACATACGCCGCGGCGGCCGACCCGGACAGGGCCGCGGAGGCCGCCGCGTACATGAAGGACGTCGCGCCGTTTCTCGGCATCCGCACACCCGACCGGCGTGCCCTGTCCCGTACCGTCCTCGAAGGCACCCCGAGCCCTGCCGAAGCCGACTGCACGGCCGTCGCACTGCGCTGCTGGGAGCTGCCCGAGCGCGAGTACCACTACTTCGCGGTCGACTATCTGCGTCGCCACGTCGGACGCTGCTCATCCGGAGTCCTGCCGGTCGCACGGCACCTCATCGCCACCGTCCCCTGGTGGGACACCGTCGACGCGCTCGCCGCACATGTCGTCGGCCCACTTGTGGCCGCCGATCCGCAGCTCGTGCCCGTCATGGACGAGTGGATCGAGGACGACAACCTCTGGATCGCCCGCACCGCCCTCCTCCACCAACTCCGCCGCAAGGACACCACCGACGCCGAACGGCTCTTCCGGTACTGCCTCCGCCAGTCCGGCCACACCGACTTCTTCATCCGCAAGGCGATCGGCTGGAGCCTGCGGGAGTACGCCAAGACCGACCCGGACGCGGTGCGCGACTTCGTCGCCGGAGCCCGTGACCGGCTCGCACCGCTCTCCGCGCGCGAGGCGCTCAAGAACCTCTAGGTCCTGTCCGGTCGATCAGGCCGGATCAGTGAGCGGGGTCTGGTGCCGTACATCGCAAGGCGGAGGAGGAAATCGACGCGGTGGGGGCACC
>NZ_JBSFHO010000039.1:0-84702 GCF_053597075.1 Streptomyces sp. NPDC001514 | reverse complement strand
GCGAGCCCGCAGGTCCGCCGTCCGCCGGCTCGGAGGAGCCGCCGCAGGCGCTCAGCGTGAGCAGAGCGAGAGCGGCCGCGGGCGTCCGGCATCGCCGGCCGCTGCGAGGGCGCCCGTACGCCGCTGCTGGCCGCCGCCCCCACCGCTCCCCTCACCGACCGCGAACGCGAAGTCGCTCTCCTCGCGGCCACCGGCACACGCAGCAAGGACATCGCCGGCGCCCTTCATCTGTCGGTGCGCACCGTCGACAACCATCTCCAGCGCGTCTACACCAAACTCGGAGTCACCAGGCGCAGCGAGCTGGCGGGCGTCCTGGAGCATCAGAACCACGGAACGCGACCGCGCACGGCGGAACGGCACATCCCGGCCTGAACCGCGGGCAGCGCTGCGCCGCACCTCACCGCTGGACTTCCGTCTCCCGTGGCCTTCGGGCGCTGTACACGAAGGCCGGAGGGACATTGCGCCAGACCGTACGAGAGATGACGACCTCTTCGAAGACCTCGCCGAGCAGCCTGCGGAAACGGACCGCCGGCGGTGAAAGCCTCGCGAAGGAATAGCCGAATGCCGTGAACGCCGACGTCGGCCCCATGCATGAGGCCACCGCCCCGATGAGACGGCGTTGCCGCTCGGCGTCGAAGGCGGCGAACGGAAGGCCGCTCACGACCAGATCCGCTTCTGACAGTCCGCGCTCTGCCATCAGATTCGCCAGGCGCGTCGCGTCGTCTACGACGACTTCGGCCCGCGGATACCGGCGCGTGAGGACTTCCGCCATGACGGGATTCACTTCTATCGCCAGATGACGGCCCCGGCCGGCCAGGCGGTGCTGGATCTCCGTGCTGAACGCCCCGGTGCCGGGACCGAGTTCCACCACAACAGGCTCTCCTCGGGCGGGGAGCGGAGCTGCCATGACCGCGGCGAGCCTGGCCGAACTCGGCGCAACCGCCCCGGTGGTGCCGGGTGAACGCATCCACTGCCCGACAAAGAAAGCCGTATCGCCCCTCATGCACCCTCATCGCCTCGTGAAGTCGTATCAGGGCGCTGAATTCGCAGGCAGCGCCCGGGCTCACGAAACCAAGGAGTCCGACGAGCGGTGGTGAGTATTCGATGCTCATAGCGCAACCGCGGTCCGAGTAGCGACTACTCAGTACCGGGTTCCGGCGCAGTGCTCGTATGAGGGTCTGCAGCTGTCTGTCATTGCTCACACGCAGAGGAATCCGATGACCAAGGTACTTTTCATCGTCACCGGCGCCGACCACTGGACGCTGAACGACGGCACCAAGCACCCCACCGGCTTCTGGGCCGACGAGCTGGTCCTGCCCCACCGGGCCTTCACCGCCGCCGGCTTCGACATCACGATCGCGAGCCCTGAGGGAGCGCGCCCCGTGGTCGACCAGGTCAGCCTGGCGCCCCACGTCGTCGGAGGCCCCGAGCACGCCAGGGAGCTCACCGACTACCTCGACGCGCTGAACGAGACACTGGCCTCCCCGCGGAGGCTGGAAGACGTCGACCCCGACGACTACGACATGGTGTTCGTCCCCGGAGGCCACGGCCCCATGGAGGACCTCGCGGTGCACGAACCCACGGGCCGGATCCTGACGACCATGCTCGACAGCGGCCGCACGGTCGTCATCGTGTGCCACGGGCCTGCGGCCATGCTCGCCGCCCGGCACGCGGACGGGACATGGCCGTTCGCCGGCTACCGCATGACGGCCTTCACCAACGAGGAGGAGACCATCGGGGGACTGGCGCGCAAGGCGCCGTGGCTGCTCGAGGACCGGCTGGCCGCCGCCGGTGCCCAGCTGGAGAACAGCGTGGCCTTGACGCCCAATGTGGTGGTGGACCGCAACCTGTACACCGGACAGAACCCGATGTCCGCCGCGCCCCTCGCCGAACGGGTGGTCGCCGACATCCGGTCGTCCAACGCCTGACGGAGGGTCGCCCCCCGGGCGTTGCACCGCCCGGGGGACTGGCGTTGCCCCGTGCGCCGACATGCCGACGGCCCCCGCGGTTGGCGTCAGTCAGCCGCGGGACCGGCCGATGGCGTGGTCTGCCGGTTCACCGGCTGGGGCCCTTTTTGCGGGCCCCGGCCGCGTGCTGGTGGGCGCGCACGATCGTGGAATCCACCGAGACGGCCCAGTCCAAGTCCTCATCGGCGTCCGCCTGGGTCATCAGGGCGGTGAACACCCGCTTCCTGCACGTCAGTCAACGGCACACCCGGACCAACGACCGCCTGATCCAAACGGAACTGCACAGTCGTGGTCAGGGGTCTTCGGGATCCAGCTCGAAGGTGAAATAGATGCTCAGGCAGTAGGGCTCGTCCTCGTCGTGGAAGAAATCCCACGACACGTCCGACAGGCGGATTCTTTGTTCCCGCACCCACTCATGGGCTTTCTTGAAGGCTTCCGCGGCAGTTGTGGCGAGGAACAGCTTCCTGGCCATGGGATGCACCCCAGTCTCAGCGTCCGAGTCGTCGAAACCCTCCGGAACGTCCAGGCAGAAGTTGGGATCGAGCTCCATGGAGTGCGCCCTTTCCAGCCGGTTTACCAGTACGAATCGACAGAGGTTCCCCTCTGAGCACGACGCCTGGTAGGACCGCCACACACCCGGAAGGGTTGCTTCTGCCGACCATGCTGCGGCGAGGTGACGCAGCCGATGAAACGGCCCCGCGATGATCCAAACGACACGGCCTGGTCAGCCGCAAGCGCCCGCCGGACGGACCGGTTCGGGCCGAACCGCGAGCCTTCAGGGCGAGCCCGCACAGGCATCCGCGCAGATCAACTGGCAGCCGGCCACCGACGGAGCGCACTCGCAGAACACCGCTCCTCCATCAGTGGCGGACACCGTCCCGGCCCGCGTTGGGGGGCCTGCGAGTGCGTTCCTCCGCGGCTGCACGGCAAGCGAGTCCTCAACCCGTCAGGCGTCGAAGCGGTGGCGGGAGGCCTCGATGTGACCGAGGTACAGGTGGGTCCAGTCGCACAGTCCGTCGATCGTCACCCGCAGGGCCTGGCCCGGCTCGGTGAGGGTGTACTCGACCCGCGGCGGCACGACGGGGTGCACCGTCCGCTCGATCAGACCGTTGCGCTCCAGCATGCGCAGGTTCTGGGTGAGCATCTTGTGGCTGACGCCCTCGATCTCGTTCCGCAACTCGCTGAAGCGCAGGGTGCGTTCACCGAGAGACTCGATGATCAGGAGCGCCCACTTGTTGGCGACGTCCGAGAAGATCTCCCGCGCCAGAGAGTCCGCACGCCTCAGGTCCGCATCCTCGGGCGAGCCGCTGTACTGCTTGGTCACCATCAGGTTCCCCAGTCACCGAAAAGTGCGTTCTTCCATGTCAGCGGTCACTCTCCTACGGTTTCTGAGTAACCGCAAGAGAGCGGCTCTCATAGCGATGGAGGCAGGCAGCATGGCCATCACCCTGGTAAACCCCAACGGATTGCCGGAAATCGACGCCTACCGGCAGGTGTCGATCGCGACCGGGTCGAAGCTGGTCTTCATCGCCGGGCAGGTCGCCTGGGACGTCGACGGTGTCACGGTCGGCGAAGGCGACCTCGCCGCTCAGGTCGAGCAGTGCTACCTCAACATCGGCACCGCCCTGGCCGAGGTCGGCGCTTCCTTCGACGACGTGGCGAAACTGACCGTCTACGTCGTCGACTGGACCCCCGACAAGATGCCCCTGCTCATGGAGGGGCTCGGTCGGGCGGCCGCGAAGCTGGGGGTCACCGCGACACCCCCTGCCTCGCTGCTGGGCGTTGCGGCACTGGACGTACCCGACCATCTGGTCGAGATCGAAGCCACCGCCGTCATCGACTGAACGGGCGCTCTTCGCCCGGGGGCTGTCTGAGCCCGGCCTCCGCCGCGGCGCGGGCGCCGGGCACGACGGGCAGCGAGACAGCGAGGTGGGAGCCATGTCCAGCTCGAACCGGCCACAGGGGTTCACCTGTGTCCAGAACAGCGGGGACAGGGCCCGCAGGTCGGCGTCGGTGAGCATCTGAGGCCGGCGGCCGGGCTGTTGGTACCGGCTGGGACACTCCCACCATGGACACCACACCCGAGCAAATGAGCTCCCGGACGGCGGCCGGATGGACCGTCACGCTCGCGGGCCTCGGAGCAGTCACCGGCTTCGTCTGGGACGGGCCGTTTCTCGCCGTCACCTGCGCCCTTTCCCTGGGAGGCGGCGCCGCCCTGGGCACGGTCCTGTCTCGCCGTCGAATGATCGCAACCATTCGGGAAGGACAGGGGAAGGCCGCCGCGCTCGGGTACGCCGACGGAATCGCGGACATGGTGGTGCTGGAGATATCCGCGTACAGGACCTCCGTCTTTCCGCTGTCCGGCCCCGACGCGGTAGACCCCGCCGAGCGCATGGCGCGCCGTAAGGCCGCCTACCACCTCACGGCCGCCGACGGGCTTCCCCACCACATTCGTGAGGCCGCGGCCGCCGCTCTCGAAGCGATCGATGACGCGCGTGACCGCGACACCCAGTCCGCCATCGAGCACCTCATGAAGGCCGTCCAGGAGCAGCGCCGCGGCACGTGACCGCAGCCTGGCGGATCGCGTCGTAGTGCACATCTCGGTTGTCTTCGAAGTTCACCCGCGCCGGCGTCCTCGGCGATCAGGTCGTCCAGCCGGGAGCGCGTCCCCGTGGACAGGCGGCCCACCGTGGAGGCGCAGAACCGCCGGTCCCGGCGGCGTGTGGGCGAACCGGCGCCCCGGCTGCCGGCCTGACCGTGCTCCGATGCCCGCGCCCTCAGGAATGCACCGGGTACGACGCCTGGAAGGCCAGCCGATGATCCGCGCCCTCGCCGATGGCGCCCAGGAGTTCGTCCAGCGCGAGGTACTCCTCCCAGTGCGCCCGGCCGGTCGACTCGGCGAGTCGTGAGATCACCAGGTCTTCGAGTTCCGGGACGCGCTTGTTCTTCCAGGCCTTGTCGGCGGTGCTGACCAGCAGATCCTCGATGGTCGCAGCCGATGCCGTCCACGACGCGTGGGTCGCGGCGAATCGGGCCAGGTGCGGCGCGAAACCGTGGTCCAGAAGCAACTGCCGCCCGGCTTCCTCGTGCCGGGCTCCGGGACCGGAGAGTTCGGCGATGTGCACTGTCTTGCCGATGTCGTGGGTGGCCGCCCCGAACAGCACGGCCTCGCGGTCGACGACGAGGTGCGGATACCGGCCGGCGACCCACTCGACGAGTCGGTGGGCGACGTCATGGACGGCCCGCAGATGGGCGGCCAGGCGAAGCGGGGCCTGCACGCTGCGCAGCAGCTGCTCCGCGGGCCCGGGCAGTGGCCGCAGAGGCGGGTCGACGGGGTCGCGCAGGGCTCGGGAGAGCAGGTCGGGTGGCGGCGGGGACATCGCGCCACGCTACTACCCGGCCACACGTACCCGGCCACACGCACCGTTCGCGCACCCGTCGCACCCTGGGGTGCGGTGGCAGGTGCTGGAGTGCCCGCCTTACAGTGAAAAGGGCATTTCCCGGCAGGTCCACCGCCTGTCGGCTCCTTCCCGCCGATCGGCCGAGGGGACCGTCCGCACCCAGGACGGTGCGGAGCGCCGGGGTGACATGTGCCGACTTGGAACGTCCCGGCGTGCCCCGTCGCGACGACCGTGAAGGGGTGTGGCCGATGGCCCGACTCCCCCAGGAGCCGGTTCCCCAGCCGGTGCTGTCCCCCCTGACGGCTGCGGCGATCTTTCTGGTGGTGACGGTCGACGCAGGGGGCGAGCCCGGGGCACGGAAGCTCCTGTCCGACCTGACGGGACTGCAGCGGGCCGTCGGTTTCCGGGCGCCCAACGGAAAGCTCAGCTGTGTCACCGGCATCGGATCACAGGTCTGGGGGCGCCTGTTCGCCGGGCCGCGCCCAGCGGAGCTGCACACCTTTCGTGAGCTGGCCGGAGCCAGGCACCGCGCGGTGTCAACACCCGGTGACCTGCTCTTCCACATCCGTGCCGAGCGGCTGGACCTGTGCTTCGGGCTGGCCGCCGAGATCATGGAACGTCTTCATGGTGCCGTCACGGTGCGCGACGAGGTGCACGGGTTCAAGTACTTCGACGTGCGTGACCTGCTCGGTTTCGTCGACGGGACCGAGAACCCGGTGGGGCCGGCGGCGAGTGCGGCGGTCCTGATCGGCGACGAGGACCCGCAGTTCACGGGAGGCAGTTACGTCATCGTGCAGAAGTACCTCCACGATCTGCAGGCGTGGAACGCCCTGCCGGTGGAAGCGCAGGAGATGGTGATCGGACGGAGGAAGCTGTCCGACATCGAACTGGACGACGAGATCAAACCGGCCGATTCCCATGTCGCCCTGACCACTGTCGTCGATCCCGATGGGACGAAACACGAGATCCTTCGGGACAACATGCCCTTCGGGAGCGTCGGACAGGGCGAATTCGGTACGTACTTCATCGGATATGCGCGTACCCCGGCAGTGACCGAGACGATGCTGGAGCGCATGTTCCTGGGTGATCCGCCGGCGTCCCACGACCGCATCCTGGACTTCTCCGTCCCGGTCACCGGATCGCTGTTCTACGTGCCGACCAATGATTTCCTCGACAACCTTCCCGATCCGCCCGTCACCAGCACGTACTCCGAGGCTCCCACGGCGACGGTGTCGGACGCCCCGGCTCGCACCCTGGACTCTTCCCTGAGGATCGGCGACATGAAGGCGAGCACCGCCGATGAACAACCTGCACCGTGAACTGGCTCCCATCTCCACTGCCGCCTGGGCCGACTTGGAGGAAGAGGCGCGACGCACCTTCAAGCGCCATGTGGCCGCCCGACGGATCGTCGACGTTCCCGAGCCGAGCGGTCCTGAACTGTCCGCGGTGGGCACCGGGCACCTGGACGCTGTGGACGCACCGGCCGAGGGGGTCATCGCCCACACGCGCCGCTCGCAGCCGATCGTGGAGCTCCGTGTTCCCTTCACCGTCGATCGTCAGCAGGTCGACGACGTCGCACGCGGGGCCAAGGACGCGGACTGGCAGCCGGTCAAGGACGCTGCCCGGCAGATCGCGTTCGCCGAGGACCGCGCGGTGTTCGAAGGCTATGCGGCCGCGGGCATCGCAGGCCTGCGCGAGAGCTCGTCGAACCGCGCCCTGACCCTGCCGGCCGAAGTACGCGAGTACCCGAACGCCATCAGCCAGGCCGTGACCGCGCTGCGGCTGGCGGGTGTCGGCGGCGCGTACACGCTGACGCTCAGCGCCGAGGCGTACACCGCCGTCAGCGAGACCGCCGATTACGGCTACCCCATCATCAAACACATCGCCCGGCTGCTGGACGGCGAGATCATCTGGGCGCCTGCCATCGACGGTGCCTTTCTGCTGTCCACGCGGGGCGGAGACTTCGAACTACGCCTCGGCCAGGACGTGTCCATCGGCTACCTGTCGCACGACGACAGGAGCATACGGCTGTACTTCCAGGAGACGCTGACATTCCTGGTGCACACGAGTGAGGCCGTGGTGGCCCTGGAGACGTCGTCCCCGCCGCTCGCCGTGTGACGACCGGAGGCCCGATGCTGCTGATCAGCTGTGCTCCTCCACCCGTCCATGAGCGGATGCCGTTGCGATCACCACGACGGCACCGACCAGCACCATCGGCAGGATCGGCGCCCACAACGGCGCAAACCGCAGCAGCAGGGCGCCGCCCGTGGCGCCGCACAGGAACGCCGCCAACCGGGCGCCGGCCGCAGCGTCGAACCGGTGCGGCTCGCCACTGAGGGCGCGGACAAGCCCGGTCAACGTACCGGTCAGGTAGGTGGTCGACGCCCCCCGCACACCGGAGCTGATCGTCACTGCGCTCTGCACTCCCATCGCCGCGCCGGCCAACGCGAGGAGGAGCGAGGTGATGCCGGCGTCGGGATGCCCCTCGGTGGCCAGCCATCCACCGCCCACCCCGGCGAGCAGTGCCAGCTCGGCCGTCATGATCAGGCTTGTTTCGCGGCGCCAACGCGCACCGCGACGGCCCAGCCCGGCAGTGCCGACCGCAACGCCCAAGGCATAGCTCCCGACTGCCACCGTCGCCCCCACCGCCAGCCGGCTGTCGAGCGCCACGAGGGCACGTCCGAGTTGCACGAGGTTGCCGGTGATGACGCTGGCGAACACACCGTCGAACCGCGTCACGCACACGGCATCCAGGCTGCCTGCCGCCGCCGCGAGCACCGCGAGGAGACGTACGACCCGACGCTCGGGCCGCACCGCCGCGCCCGGTTCTGCTGGTGCGCCGTCTGGCCGGCCACCTGTCGATGCATCGTCTCGGCGATTCATCGGTCGCGGTGCTCCGGAAGGGAACGACCGCCGCTCTCCCGCGCTTGTCGCATGCCGCATCTCCCTCTCATGACGTGCCCTTCCCGGTCGTCTCGACGAGTCTGCTCCTCAGGTGACCGGACACAGCGGACGACACCGGGCATCGCGGTCCATGCACCGGATTCGCCCGCACGCCCCGGGTTGCCCCCGGCCATGCGAGCACGGGGAGCTCGGACCGTCCGGACCATTCACCGACGCACGCTCCTCGCCGCATGCGTTGACAGGGCCCCATCAAAAAGGTTCACTCCCTGAAGGCAGGTCCAGACCAACGAGCGAAGTCCCGCCAACCACTGCACGACCGCCAACGGCCCCCTCCCCCGGTCCGGTTGGCGCCCCCACAGCAGAAATCGAGGCACCTCATGTCATTACGAATGCGCAGGCGCCCTTTCCGCGCCATCGCCCTGACGGTCGCGGCACTGACCGCCGCACTGAGCTGGGCGCCCAGCTCCACGGCCGCTCCCACCCCGACGATTCAAGCCGTGAACTTCGAGGACAACTTCGACGGCCCGTCGGGAGCCGCGGTCGACGGCGGCAAGTGGCAGATCGAGACCGGCGACAACGTTGCCAACCACGAGCGCCAGTACTACACCGCGGGCAACGCCAACGCCGCCCTCAACGGCCAGGGCCAGCTGGTGATCACGGCCCGTCGCGAGAACCCCGGCAACTACCAGTGCTGGTACGGCACATGCCAGTACACGTCCGCGCGGCTGAACACCGCGGGCAGGTTCACCCAGGCCTACGGCCACGTCGAGGCCCGGATGAAGATCCCGCGCGGGCAGGGCATGTGGCCCGCGTTCTGGATGCTCGGCAACGACATCGGCCAGGTCGGCTGGCCGAACAGCGGCGAGATCGACGTCATGGAGAACGTCGGTTTCGAACCGAGCACGGTGCACGGCACCATCCACGGCCCCGGCTACTCGGGCAGCGGCGGCATCGGCGCCGCGTACACCCTGCCGGGCGGCCAGGCCTTCGCCGACGGCTTCCACACCTTCGCCGTCGACTGGGCCCCCGACTCGATCACCTGGTCCGTCGACGGCAACGTCTACCAGCGCCGCACCCCCGCCGACCTCGGCGGCCGGCAGTGGGTCTTCAACAAGCCCTTCTTCCTCATCCTCAACCTCGCAGTCGGCGGCTACTGGCCCGGCGACCCCGACGGCTCGACCGTCTTCCCGCAGCAGCTCGTCGTGGACCACGTCCGCGTCACGACCTCCGACAGCGGCGGCGGAGGCACCAGCGGCACCCTCCGCGGCCTCGCGGGCAAGTGCCTCGACGTGGCCGGCGCCAACACCGCCAACGGCACACGCGTCCAGCTCTACACCTGCAACGGCACCGCAGCCCAGCGCTGGACGGTGGGCACCGACGGCACCATACGGGCCCTCGGCAAGTGCCTCGACGCCGCCGCCGCGGGCACGGCGGACGGCACGCGCGTACAGCTCTGGGACTGCAACGGCACGGGCGCGCAGAGATGGTCGTACAACGCCTCGACCAACGACGTGGTGAACCTGCCCGCGAACAAGTGCCTGGACGTCCTGGACAACAACCCGGCGGACGGGACACCGACGCAGATCTGGACCTGCACGGGCAGCGCCAACCAGAAGTGGTCGCTGGTGTCGTAGAGCGGCGGCGCCGGGCGCGATCGCCGGCCCTTGAGGCAGTGAGGAAGTCGTCGGCCTGGGCGACTTCCTCGGGCGCCACGAGCGTCAGCAGGGGGTTCCCCCCGGCCCGCGGTCGTGGGCGGCAGCTCCGGTGAGCCGCCTCATCGCATCCGGCGCACCGGCCCGTTCCCGCACGACGTCACGACTCGTACCAGCCCAGGGATCCTCCGCCCTCGGACGGATCGAACGACTGATGCAGGCCCACGAGCGCGGCCACCAGGCGTGGGTCCCAGCCCTGGCGCAGGACCTGGTAGTCCTCGGCCAGGCCCCGGAAGACGATGTGCGCCCGCCCCGCGTCGTCGCGCCAGATCACACGGCGTGGCGCGCCGAACCCGCCGTCGCCCTCGCCGAGGATGGAGGTGATCCCCCAGAGCAGGCTGAGCGGCAGTCCCACCGGCCACCACAGCGCCCACCACACGAGTCGGCCCCGGTAACCGCGGACGGCGGGGCCCGCGACCGGCTCCACGGTCCACCGCGTCCGGCCGATCCGGAACAGACTGCGACGCCGGAGCGTGATCCGCCCCAGCGGGGCGCCGTAGGAGTCCTCGACGCGGTAGACGGCGGTGCGCCCACCCACGCGCGGACCGAGAGGCTGCTCGGTCACCGCCCGGGCGACCGGGCCCTGCCCGTCGGGGACGACGTGGAAGGCACGGATGGAGCGATCGTGGTCGCGCCCGGGGCTGTCGGCGTCACGCCAGAGCCGGCCGATCGCGCCACCCTGTTCGTGTTCGTCCCGGCTGACGACGACCGGTGGCGTCGTCTGGTACCTCACGTCGTACGTCACTCGCCCCTGGGCCACGCTCTCCCTCTCCCCGTACTGGGCCATACCGGCCGCATTGCTCTCACCGCAGCGAGCGGTGCCGGCAGGCGCGCACCGGCGAATCTCGTCCTTGGGCTCCGTTCCCAACACCTCGGGATCGGCGCGCTGTTGCGTCGGCCCGCTGGTGCACGTGCGCGCGGAATTGGGCAGTGCTCACCCTGATCACTATGATCCGGCGATGATCATACGAAAGCGACTGGCAGCCGCGGTGTGCAGCGCGCTACTGGTCACCTTGACCGGCGGCCTCGTCCCGGCCGCCGCCTTCGCCGACTCCGGCGGCTCCGGCGACGAGCCGACCGCGAAGGAACCGCCCAAGGTCGAACTCGTCCTCGACGTCAGTGGTTCGATGCGGGCCCGCGACATCGACGGACAGTCGCGGATGTCCGCGGCCAAGCAGGCGTTCAACGAGGTGCTGGACGCGGTGCCGGAAGAGGTCCGGCTCGGCATACGCACACTGGGCGCCGACTACCCCGGCAAGGACCAGAAGAAGGGCTGCAAGGACACACGTCAGCTCTACCCGGTGGGCGAACTCGACCGGACCGAGGCGAAGACGGCGGTGGCGACGCTCGCGCCCACCGGCTGGACGCCGATCGGGCCCGCGCTGCTGGGCGCCGCCGACGACCTGGAGGGCGGCAACGCCACCCGCCGGATCGTGCTCATCACGGACGGCGAGGACACCTGTGCCCCGCTCGACCCGTGCGAGGTGGCGCGCGAGATCGCGGCCAAGGGCATCAACATCACCATCGACACGCTCGGCCTGGTCCCCAACGCCAAGATGCGTGCCCAGCTGATGTGCATCGCCGAGGCCACCGGCGGCACGTACACCTCCGTGCAGCACAAGGACGAACTGTCCGACCGAGTCAGCCAGTTGGTCGACCGTGCCGCCGAGCCGGTCGTCACCCCGGTCGCCACGCAGGGCACCGACCGGTGCGAGGACGCGCCGCAGCTGAAGGCCGGTCTCTACGCCGACCGTGAGACCTTCGGTCAGCACCGCTGGTACCGGGTGGACCTGCTGCCCGGGCAGGAGCTGCGCGCCTCGGTGAGCATCGCCGCCGACCGTGCCGTCAACCGTGACTACGGTGTGCTGCTGCGCGCGTCGACGCTGCACGGCCGGGAGATCGTACGCGGCGAGGCCGCGGGCGACGGGCGCACCGATGTCGTCTCGACGGGGCTGCGCTACCCGAAGCCCGAGATCGACGACGCGGACGCCAACGACGACGTCAAGCCCGCCGCCGAGACGGTCTGTCTGCGGGTGAGCAACTCCTTCTCGGCCCCGGCTTCGGTCAAGACCGCTCCCGGCCTGCCCGTCGAGCTGACGCTCGATGTGGTGGACGGCCCCGACAACGCCGCCGACGTCGCCTTCTTCGGCCTCGGCCGCGGCTGGTGGCTGCTCGGCCTGCTGACGCTCGCGGGCTTCGCGACCGGTCTGCTGTGGGGCTGGATCTCGCGCTGGCGCATCGCCGTCTGGAGGACCAACTGATGCGTACCGTACGCACTTTCACGGGGGCGCTGCTTTCCGCCGCCGCGCTGTTCACGTTCGCGGGCACTGCGGTCGCGGAGACCCCCACCCCGAGCCCGAGCACGGAGGAGGCCGCCGCGCCGACCGAGGCCGGCACGTCCTTCCGTACCGCCACGGTCGTACGCCCCGGACAGCGGGCCACGGCGCAGGCGTCGACCGGTGACTACCTCTACTGGCAGTTCCCGGCCGACGCGGGACAGCAGGCCACGGTGCGGGCGACGGTGAAGCTGCCCGGTTCCGAGGCCCGCCACGGCACCCACACCTGGCGGCTCGACGTGTACGACGGACTGCGCCGCCGTCAGGCCTGCCGCTACGGCAGCGACACCAAGGCCGCCCGGGCCGAGGCCACCTCCGTCGAGCTCTCCTGCGCGCTGCGTACGGTCCGGGCCTGGTCGGAGCCATGGGCCAACGACCCGCTGCCGGGCGCGTATTACGTCCGCCTTACCGTCGTCGACGCGCCCGCCGAGGACCTCGGTGAGCCCGTCGACGCCGCGGTCGAGGTCACGGCGTCCGACGCCGGGGGCACCGCCGCGGTGGACGGTCACCTGGCCGCACCGCTCGTGCCCGCGTCGGGCGCGAAGGTCGAGCCGGACGGCGGCTGGGCCTCCGGCTGGTGGTCGTCCCGCATCCTGTGGACGGCGGCCGGCGCGGCACTCGCCGCGCTGGCCGGCATCTGGGGCTACCGCCTCACCCGCGGCAACGGCCGCCCGGCGCAGGTACCGCCGGGGGCCTGACCCCGTACGGGCGCCGCCCGCCCCGGGGAGACCCAGGGCGGGCGGCGCACCGATCACCCAGCGGCCGGCCGTCCACGCCAGGCGTGACCGGGGCTGCTGAGGCCCCCGCTGCCGCCACCCGAGGACTTGGTAAATCGCTATGTCGGATATCAGCGCGGACGGTCTCAAGCAGCCTCCGGAAGAGCGAAGATCCACACGAGGTCAGGAAGCGGGAGTCGTCTTATGTCATGGACATGGCATCGACACTTCACGCTGGGGCGGCGCGATGTTCGGCATGCTCTCCGCCCTCGCCGAGTTCCAGCGCGAACCCATCGTGGCTGGACGGCCTCGCTGCAGCCCGAGCCCGTGGCCGGGTCGGCGGCCGACGCCACTCGTCAGTGCACTCGCACACGCACTCCGCAGGCGGGACGCGGAGCGGTCCACCCGGCGCCCGGCATTCCAGGAAACTCCGGCTTCATCGATCAGACACCCCAGCATCGCAATCGGGCTGGCGCATTCAAGCTCCGTGAGGCGTCCGAGTACCGGTCTGCTCGCCGATCCATGACTCGGCGAAGCGTGTCCATGTCGATGCCTCTCCAGCGCCATGGGCGAGGCCCAGACTGTGGGGGCCGTGGGGGAAGACGTGCACCGTGTGGGGCACATTGTCGGCGGCCAACGCCGCAGCCAGGCGATAGGTGTGCTCCGGCGGAACGTAAGAATCCTCCGCCGTGTGCCAGAGGAAGAACGGAGGAGCCGACGGAGTCACCAGCGCGTCGAGCGAGGTCGAACGACGCAGCTCCGGCGACGCGTCCTCACCCAGCAGAACGATCTGCGAAGGGCGGTACGTCTCGGTCTCCATCGAGGTGATCGCATAGCCGAGCACAGCGAACTGAACCGATGTCCGCTCGTCAGCGTTCGGAGCGAGGGCTGCCAGGCCCGCGAGGTGCCCACCGGCCGAGAAGCCCACGGCCCCGATCGTGTCGGCCCCCTTGTCCCGTAGGCGCCGGATCTCGGTCTGAAGTGCCGCGAGCGGCGCTGGATGCCGTGTGTTGAGCGGATACCGGAAAACGCTCGCCTCCAAGCCCAATCCTTCGAGCCAATCGACGATCGGCTGGGCCTCGTGCTCGGCGTGCACCTCGTAGCCGCCTCCTGGCAACACGATCACATGCACAGACATCTCATCGTCCTCTTTCATTGACCGGGCGAACCGCTCGGGCACACGGGCCGAGTGAGCCTATCCACGGCTCGCATGAAGCCGTCACAGTGACACGGTCGCGCCCTGAGGCAGCGGTGGCGCGGGACCTTGGGTTGGCAGTACGACGCGCAGACCGTGTCCATCTGGACCACCGTCGGCGGCGCATCAAGAACGTCCGCTTTGCCTGCTCAGCCGATGCGCTCAAGATCCTGCGGGAATACCGCAAGGGTGAGTCCGACCTGATCGAACGCGACGGCGTGATCTACCTGGTCGCGGTCTGTGACTTCCCGAGGCCGAGCAGTACGAGCCGGACGGTTTCATCGGCGTGGACCTCGGCATCGTCAACATCGCCACCACGTCCACCGGCTCCAAGGCAGCCGGGCGCGGCCTGAACCGGCACCGCAAGCGGCAGCTGGAACTTCGCCGCAAGCTCCAGGCCAAGGCCGTACACGGTGCGGGCGCGGGACGCGGCCGGGAACGCCTCGGCGCAGTCCGGTCCGGTCACCGGCCGGACGACGCAGGGCGGCACCGGCAACGGCAATCTGAAGGTGCAGTACAAGACAAGACCGGTGACACCAACGCCACGGACAACGTAATCCGGATGATTCTCCAGCTGGTCAACACCGGCGCCGGGGCACAGAGCCTGTCCGGGGTGGAGATCCGTCACTGGTTCGCCGACAGTGCAAGCTCGTACACCACTGGTGCGACTGGGCGCAGCTGGGCTGTTCCACCCTCACCCACTCGGTGGTCGCCAACGGCTCGGCGACCGACGCCGATCACTATCTGAAGGTGAACCTCTCCGGGGGTTCGCTCGCCGCTGGGGCGTCCACCGGGGAGATCCAGCTCCGCGTCCACCGTTCCGACCGGTCGAACTTCAACGAGGCGGACGACTACAACCGCGGCACGAACGCGGCCTTCGCGGACGCACCCAGGATCGGCGTCCACATGAACGGCGCCATGGCCTGGGGCACCCAGCCCTGATTTCCGCTGCCCGGCCGTCTGTCCACCCCGGTGCGGAGTGCTCCCCCGTTGAACTCGGGCTGCACCGGGGTGACCGGTGCTGCCCCGACGGCCCGACCGTCACGCGGCTTCTGTGACGAGCACCAGGGGAACACCGTCGCACGGGTACAGGCGCAACCCGTCGTGGACGGTGGAGTGCCGGGGGCCTGCGGGCAGCCCGGCGAAAGCGACGCTCTTGGTGAGAGAACCGGCAAGGTGGAACGGGTCCGTGGACGCAGCGACGCGGCCCCGTGCGTTGACCAGCCGAGCCGGAATCGTCAGCCGCTGGAGGAGGGGCAGTACGGCGGCTTCGAAGTTCCGCAGGTACACGTCGGCAGCGGCAACGCCCACGAACCGGCCGTCGACGGTCACCGGCGCGGAGAGGGTCAGGCTGTACCCGTCGGAGCAGAGGTAGTCCACATAGGGTCCCGCGACCGCTCGCCGCCCGGTGTCCCTCGGCAGGGTGAACCAGTCCCAGTGGGTGTAGTCCGAGTACGCGGAGTGCTGCGGATCAAGGTCGGGCACCAGCGGACGGACGTGGCCGTTCCCGTCGGTCTGCCACCACTCCAGCCAGGCCGACACGTCGGCGAGCAGGCCGGGTACGGCGACGAACCCGATCCCCGAAACCAGTTCGTACCGACTGAGCCGCTCGTGCAGACCGGGCCGCAGCGGCGCGAGGTCGGCGGAGACGGGCCGATGCCCCTGAGCCGATATCGAGCCGAGGAGGGCCTGAGTGTCGGCGCACGTCCGGGACACGGCGTCGAAGACACCTTCGAGGGCGTCACGGATTCCGGCAGCCACGTCGGAAACCGTTTCGTCAGGAGCGGCTGCCGCCGCGCTCACGAGACGGGGACTGCTGGCCATGGGAGCCCTCCTCGGGACGGAGACCGCGCGCACCGCCGACGGAGCGGAGTCGGAGTCCGATGAGGCGTGTCAAGGAGGCCTGCACACCTTGTTCCGCCAGGGCTCTGGCACGCTCGCCCGCACCATCATGCACGGCTGAGATCACAGCGCGGTGACGATCGGTCACCTCCATGAGATATCCATCATCGCCAAGGATGAGGCACATCAGCGTCCCCACCTCGGTCTGGATGGCGACCTCCTCGCGGGTCAACCGGGCGGACTGGGCGGCAGCGGCCAGCTCCACATGAAACCGCGAGCAGATCCGACTGCGGGCCGCCGGCTCCGCGGCGTCGGTCAGCTCGTCCAGGGTCCTGCGCAGTGGCTGCAGGTCGTCCGGCTCGGTGCGCTGGGCGGCGAGCCGGGCAGCGGCTCCCGAGACCGCAGCCCAGTGGTCGACGAGATCGCGGAGTTCCTCTGTGCTCCAGTCGGCCAGCCGGGCCCGCAGCCGGTCCTCCGTCGGCCCGTCGGGCAGGGTGACGAACGTGCCCCCGCCGCGGCCTCTGCGCGTGGTGACCAGACCTTGCTGGCGCAGGGCCATCAGCGCCTCGCGCAAGGTCACGGTGGAGACACCGAGCTGCGCGGCGAGATCGGTCTCGCCCGGCAGTTGTTCGCCGTCGGCCAGCAGCCCGAGCTCGATGGCATCGGCGAGGCGGCGCACGACGGCGTCCACGCGGGCCCGGGTGTCGACAGGCGTCAACTTCTCGGCCGTAAACGACCGAGCTAGTTGACTCTGTCGTCTACACCTTGTCGCGCTCCCGACTGCCCCCTACGACAGGACGGTCACGGGTCGCATCTACCAGCGAAAGGAGGTGTTCAGGTCCTTTGCGGTACGGGTCCGTTGACGAGAACCCACGCCGAGCGTGCGCGGTTGCGTACGTTGACCCCGGCGACGTGGTCGGCGGGGCCAGCGAGCCCGCACCGACGACAGGAGAAGGTGTCCCGGGTGGGACGGTTGTTCCTCGCCGTGTGCCCGCATCTGGGGCACATCTGCGAGGTGTAATGGGCGTCCACCCAGATCACCGGGACCCCGGCCCGCCGGGCCTTGTACCGGATGTGTTCTTCGAGCTGGTGGAACGGCCAGGAGGAGAGCGCAGCCCGCTGGTCGCGGAAAGGCCGTACCCGGTCACGGATGCCACTCAAGTCTTCGAGGGCGATGCCGCGTCCGGTGCGTTGTGCGACGGCCACGATCTCCTTGCTGATCCTGTGGTTGACGTGGGCGGCGTGCCGGGCCTCGCGGCGTGCCCGGCGCTTGGCCCGCCGGGCGGCGGACCGGGTCCGCTTCGCCTGGAGTTCAGCACGCTTGCGGGCGTGCCAGCGCCGGTACCGGCCAAGACGGCGGCCCTGATAGTTGTCCCCGTCGGACGTGGTGGCGAGGTTGGCCATGCCCCGGTCCACACCGATCCAGTCCACCGGCTCGGTGTTGAGCGGCGCTTCGGGGACCTCGCAGGTGGCGACCAGGAACCACATGCCGTCACGGTGCACGAGATCCGATTCGCCCTTGCGGTACTTCGCAAGCATCGCCAACTGGCCCAGGTGCCCGGTGTACCGGACGCCCTTGACCCGACCCGCCACAGTCCAGATGCTGACGGTCCGCGCGTCATGCTGCCACGACAGAATCCGGTCGTCATACGGCTGGGCCGCATCAGGGCGGAAGACGATCGGCTTCGACTCCGCACGGCTGCGCCGCCTCGAGGTGGCCGGACCCAGGTTCCCCGCCCGGATATTCGCACGCAACGTGGTGTAGGCGTCCACGACCTTCTTCACCACCCGTACAGCAGACTGGGCAGCGAGCCCGAACTCGGCCTTGAGACGGGCGTAGACCAGTCTTTGCAACTCGTTGCGGGAGGTGATGCCGCTCTCGTACGCCACCGCGGATACTGCATCGGCCGCCCGGTTGCACGCGGGCAGGGTCGCCGCCAAAGCCGCCGCCACCTCGGGCGACGGCAGCAGCTTCACCTGCACCACGACCTTCACGCCAACAACCTAACCGTCACCACTGACAACAGCCGACAGTGCAGGTCACGACAGGTACGGAGGGAACTCCGCCGCTTCGCGGCTCCGCTCCAAGGACCCATTCCTCCACGGCCTGAAGGACGGGGCCTCCTTGGAGAAATCAGGTGGAAGTGCCTGTGGAAGTGCCTGTGAAAGCGAAGGCCACCCGATGAACCTCTCCCGCCCCGCGCGCATCACCCTGCGCATCGCAGCCGGGCTCGGCTTCGCGGTCATCTACGTCCCGCTGCTGTTGGTCCTGGTCAACTCCCTCAATCCCGACCGAAGTTCGGGCTGGCCGCCGCCCGGGCTCACCTTCGACTGGTGGACGGCCGCCTGGCACAGCACCGGGGCCCGCGAAGCCCTGTGGACCTCGGTCAAGGCGGGCCTCGGTGCCACTGCCATCGCGCTGGTCCTCGGCACGCTCATCGCCTTCGCCGTGCAGCGTTACCGGTTCTTCGGCCGGGAGGCGATCTCCTTCGTGGTCGTGCTGCCGATCGCGCTGCCCGGCATCATCACGGGTGTCGCACTCAACACCGCGTTCCGTACGGTGCTCGAACCGCTGGGCGTCGGCCTCGGCATGTTCACGGTGGTCGTCGGGCACGCCACTTTCTGCATCGTGGTGGTCTTCAACAACGTGGCCGCCCGGCTGCGCAGGATGTCCGGCTCGTACGAGGAAGCCGCGATGGACCTGGGCGCCCACACCTTCCGCGCCTTCTGGGACGTCACCTTCCCGATGGTGCGCTCCGCACTGGTCGCGGGCGCGCTGCTGGCCTTCGCGCTCTCCTTCGACGAGATCGTGGTCACCACCTTCACCGCGGGGCCCGGGGTGCAGACCCTCCCGGTCTGGATCTTCTCCAACATGGCCCGCCCCCAGCAGGCTCCGGTGGTCAATGTCGTCGCCGCGGTGCTCGTCCTGCTGTCGGTGATCCCGATCTACCTCGCTCAGCGCCTGTCGAGCGACACGGCCTCGGGCAGCAGGATCTGAGGGTCCGAACGGCGCGGCGGTCAGCTGCCCCACCAGCGGCCGGCCGCCCACGCCAGCGCATAGCCCGCGCTGTTGAGGGCGCAGTGCAGCGCGACGGGAGGGATCAGGCTCCCCGACCGACGCCGCAGCTCGCAGAACCCCACGCCCGCGAGTGCGGTGCCCACGACCGCCGCGGTCACCGACAGCGCGACTGCGGTCCCGCCCGTGCCGAAGACCGCCTCCATCGCGGCGTTCGAGCGCGTCAGCCCACGGGCCGGCTGAATGTGCCACAGCCCGAAAAGCACCGAGGAGACGCCGGTGGCCCAGGCGGTGCCCCATCGGCGCCGCATCATGCCCCACAGGACACCCCTGAACGCGATCTCCTCCAGCAACACGGTCCCGAACGGCACCCGCACGAGCACGCGGAATGCCAGCTGCCCGGCGGTCAGCTCGGCAGCGCGCTCGTCCTGGAACGCCTCACGGGTGTACGGCAGGGCCAGCGCCACCAGGTAGACCACGATCACGGCCCCGGCGAGGACGAGTCCCCAGCGCAGGCCGCGTCGGGCGGAGGAACGCCCGAGCCCCAACTCGTCCCAGGTGAGCCCCGCCAGCCGTGCGATCGCCACGAGCGCGGCGGCCGCGGCCACGCAGACGGGCACGTACAGCTCGGGCCCGAGCCGGTTGACGAGCACGTTCGTGGCGGCCAGCACTGCGACGGCGAGGAGGAGCATCCCCATGGTCACAGGAGCATGTCCGATCCCGGCGACGGGCTGCGTGCAACGCGCCGCCCGGCCCGGGTACGAAGGCTGAGCGGCACCGCCGGGCCCGGAGCACTGCCCCGGACTCCACCCGAACCCCGAACCCCGAACCCCGAGCCGCGGAGGCTCGTCGCGGTGACGTGCAGGAACGGCTCAGGCTCGGAGCTCGAAACGCAGAGCGGCGGTAGGCAGACCATTAGCCGCTGATTGGCCCTCGTCCCGGAACGGCGCGCCAGGGAGACTGCAGATCCGATGCCGTACTTGAAGGAGTTGTGATGCAGGTAGCCGTGGTCACCTTCGACGGGTTCAACGAACTCGACAGTTTCATCGCTTCCGCGCTGATCAACCGGTGCCGTAAGGACGGCTTGGAAGCCTTCGTCACGACGCCGACGCCGGTGGTCACGTCGATGAACGGCGTCGAGGTGACCGGGCAGCGCCCGATGGAGTTCGTGACCGAAGCCGAGGTCGTGCTGATCGGAAGTGGCGTCAAGACGCGAGACGTGGTCGCCGACGACCGCCTGCTCTCCATGTTGCCGCTCGACCCTTCGCGGCAGCTGATCGGTTCGCAGTGCTCCGGCGCGCTGGTGCTGGCGCGCCTCGGGCTGCTGGGTGACATGCCGGCTTGCACGGACATGACGAGCCGGCCCTTTGTCGAAGCCTGCGACGTCACCGTGCTGGACGCGCCGTTCCACGCCGAGGGGAACATCGCCACGGCGGGCGGTTGCCTGGCGTCCCAGTATCTCGCCACGTGGGTGATCACCCGAATGCTCGGGGAGGACGCCGCGCGCGACGTCATCGGCTACGTGGCTCCTGTCGGCGAAAACCAGGAGACTGTCGAGCGCGCCATGCGTGCCGTCCACGCGGGCGAGCTTGCGCTGCGCTGACGCCCCGCCATCAGCACCGTTTTCAGACGGGCGTCACCGTCCGCGCCTCGGCGATCAGCGTGTCGAGGAGCGAGAGCAGGGCCCCGCGCACGTCGTCACGGGAGCGGGCGTCGAGCATGAGGATGGGCGTGTCCGGGGTACGGAGGTGCAGTGCCGCCCTGATCTCCTCGGCGCTGTACGGCTGTTCGCCGTGGAAGCAGTTCGCGCCGACCACGAACGGGAGCCCGCGGTTCTCGAAGAAGTCGACGGCCGGGAAACTGCGGTCGAGGCGCCGGGTGTCGACCAGCACGATCGCCCCGAGAGCCCCGTTCAGCAGGTCGTCCCACATGAACCAGAAGCGCTCCTGACCCGGCGTACCGAACAGGTAGAGGACGACACCGGCGTCGGTGAGGGTGATGCGACCGAAATCCATCGCCACGGTGGTCAGGGTCTTGGACTCGATCCCCTCGAGGTCGTCGACGCCGACGCCCGCGGCCGTCAGCAGCTCCTCCGTACGCAGGGGTTCGATCTCGGAGATCGTCTCGACCAGTGTCGTCTTGCCGACGCCGAATCCCCCGGCGATCAGGATCTTGACTGGGGCTGCTTCCTGGGCAGAGGTGTCATATCCGGGCAAGGTTGTCCCTGATTCTCATGAGCACGTGGACATTGGTGGTCTCGGCCTCTTCCAGGGGCGACCTGTGCTGGATCAGCCCGCGGTCCTCCAGTTCGCCGAGAAGAAGGATCATGGGAGTGAGGCGCATGTGCATCCGGGCCGCGATCTCGGCGACCGCCAGGCCGTTCGGCGGCGTGCACATGGAGAGGATGGCCTGCCACTCGCTGGGCAGGCCGTCGTGGGCCTCCGAAGAGACCGCCGCCATGACCGTGGTGTCCATGGTCAGCGCTGTGTGCGCAGCGGTCGTACGCCCATCGGTCAGGGCGTACAACCGCGTCCGGCGGCGGCCTCCTTGGTGCGGCGCGTCAGCCATTTCGACTGGGCGCCTGGGTGCGCTCAGGTGTGCCCAGCCATTCACCGAGCGCCTGTGCGGTCCGTACGGCCTCACCGCCCAGTTCCCCGAGCCGTGCCTTGCGGGAGGTCACGACGATGAGGGTGCTCCCCTCCCCGCATCCGACGATGCAGAGATACCTGTCGTCCATCTCGACCAGCTGGCGGATCACCCGGCCGCCGTCGACCTCCCGGGATATGGCCTTCATCGTGGCCGCGATTCCGGAGGACGCCGCGGCGATGCGCTCCCCCTCGGGCCGGTCCAGCATGTAGGCGCTGAGCATGATCCCGTCGTTGGACAGCAGCACGGCTCCCTTGATGCCGGCGATCCTGCTCAGGTTGTTGTCCAGGACGCTGTAGATCATGTCGTTGGATGTCGTCGTCATGGCTGATCCCGTCGGAGCTCGTCTTCCACCATCTGGGTCCCTTGTTCGTAGTCCGCCCAGGCGTCGGCCACCTCTTCAGGAGTTGCCTCGTCCTGCACGGCCGCTGCTGCCGGTGCGTGTCGTGGCGCCCGGAGCTGCTCTGCCATATGGGTCTGCGGGACCCGTTCGGGGAGGGTCGGACGCGTGTCGCCGTCCCCTGCGGCGGCGCGGACAGGCTGCGCGGTCTCCTTCGACCGCTCATGCGTCGGGCGGATCGGCAACCCGGACCCCTTGTGCAGGACCAGCTCGGGCTTGCCGTCGCCGAGGCCACGCGGTGCAGGGGCGGACTGCCCGCGGGCGGGGTCCGCGGGAGCGGGCTGCACGGGCGCGGGCTGCACGGGAGCGGGCTGCACGGGAGCGGGCTCGTGTGCCGGTCGCACCGGCACGGGCACCGGTTTCGGTTCGCTCTCGGTCGGCACGAGCAGTTCCTTGGGAAGGATCACCACGGCCGACGTCCCTCCGAACACCGACCTGCGCAGCGTGACCGTGGCGCCGAGCTGGTCGGCGAGGTGGCCGACCACGAAGAGTCCCAGCCGATGGGCGTTCTCCGCCAGGACGGCGTACGGCGGCGCCGAGTGCAGGCGTCCGTTCATCTCCTCGTAGGTGGCGGGAGTCACCCTCGGGCCACGGTCCTCGATCTCGATCGACAGCCCGTCGGCCAGCAGCTCGGCCCGGATGACGACCTTCGACCTCGGCGGGGAGAACCGGGTCGCATTGTCCAACAGTTCGGCCAGGAGGTGGCTGATCTGACTGATCACGGGAGCTTCCACACTGATCTCGTCCAGCGCCTGCCGCTCGATCCGCCGGAAGTCCTCGACCTCCGCGGCCGCTTCGCGCAGCAGGTCGGCGATGCGCATGGGCTCGGTGTGAGGGTCGGTGATCTCGCCGCCCGCCAGGATGAGCAGGTTCTCGATCTGCCGCCGCATACCGACCGTCAGCTGGTCGGCGCGCATCAGCAGGGCCAGGAGTGCTTCGTCGTGGCCGAAGGTGTCCTGGAGCTCCTCGGTGAGGCTCAGCTGCCGGCTGACCAGGTTGCCGGTGCGTGAGGCGATGCCCGCGGCGAACATGCCGAATCCATGGCGCTCGGCCGCCAGCTGCCTTTGACCGTCGACGGACACGGCGACGACACGGGCGAACGCATCGTTGATACGCCCCACTTCGTCCTGTTCTCCGCGGACCGTGGGCAGGACGTCGGCGTCGACGGGCCGGCCGCGCTGCAGTCGGTCGACGACCTCCGGCAGCGTTTCCTCCGCGATGGTCACCGTGCGCTCGTGCAGTCGGCGCAGGCGGCGCAGCACCGAGCGCGTGATGAACACGACGATGCCCGCGACGACCAGAAGTGCGCCGGCGCTTGCCGTGATCAGCCAGGCGACCTCTGCCTCGAGCTCCGCAGCCCGGGCGTCGCCGCGCGCGAGCAGTCCCCGGGACCGGTCGGCGTTCAGAGTGCTCAGCTGCGGACCCCACTTCTCGTGCGCGGCCTGCCAGCCGTTGACCTCCCGGGGCAGCTTCACGCCGTCGTCGGTGTCCGAGTGATCGGACAGCACCGCGTTCTCGATGCGGGTCTTGGCCTGCCAGGCCGCCGAGCCGACCATCTGCGCGTACAGGTCGTTCTGCGCTTCCGGCAGATACGGCACGACCCAGATGTCGTACAGGTACCGCTGGGCTCCGACGGCGTTGACGAAGTCGGCGAACCGGGAGGTGGTCAGCTCCCTGGACGGCCCTGCCTGCGCGAGGATCATGTCCTCCTGGGCCACCATCTCGGACGCCGAGAACATGGCGACGACCACGCGGCTCTCCTGGGTGAGCCCGCCGTCCTCCGCGTGACTCAGCTCGTCCTGGTAGAAGCGGATCATCTGGCTGATCATGCCGGTGTAGTACGCAAGCGTGCTGTTGGCGCTTCCGGTGCCACCGTCCGTGCGCTCGCGGTAGGCGTCCAGGTCGTCGAGGCCTTCCGTGACCTCCAGGAGGCGTCGGTTCGCCTGCTCGGACACCGCGCTCGCGGTGGCCGACGCCTGGCGGGCCCCCGCGGCGGCCCGGTCCGTGGCGGCGCGCTGTTTCCGCATGGCGTCCTCGGACACCGACGAGCCCGCCCAGTGCGCGGCGGTCATCGTGCGCTCGGCCTGCATCGAGACCATGAGCCTGTACAGGGGTACACCGATCCGCTCACCGGACTCCACGTCGGCGCGCAGATGTTCCGACTGCTCCAGCAATCGATTCGCGGTCACGGTGGATTGGGCACCCATCGCCACGACGGGGACCACCGCCAGCCAGATGAGCAGCGTGCGCAGGCGTACGATGCGCCGCCGACGAGTCGCCGACGGGCCTCGTGACCCTGTGGGTTGCATGGGAGACATCAGTCCTCGGAGCGGGGTGCAGCCTGGCAGACCACCGACCGGGCGGGGCGCAGCCCCCGGGGAGGGGCTGGGGGAACGCCGTTCCCGCTTCGATGGGACCTTGGGGACGCCGATCATAACCAGCCACAGAGAGAAAAAGAGAGGTTGTGCCGCCAATCAACTCCGTGCTATTAGCCGCACAAGGTGTTGCAGATCAGAGGCCATAGCGGAACCCAATTGGTAAGCCCCCGACCGGAATCCGATAGAGCGCACGCTTTGCACCGATCGGTCGCGCTTGGCGGCAGCCACCCGGAAGCGGGGTTTCCGTGGAAATGTCGGGGGCTTCGGCGCCGAGGCGGCGCCGTACAACGCCGCGTGCGGTCCGCGCCAGTGACCGCCCGTCATGCGAGGCGGCCACTGGCGCCACGGTGAGCACCGGGCGACGGGGACGAACCCGCCGCTGCGTTTCAGCGGAACCGGGCTCGCACGGTGTCCCGCGCCGTTTCGGTGCCGCGTTCCACAAGGCGGACGACGATCGTCCTGTGGCCGGTGCCATACACAGCCGTGTCCAGCGGGAACGTCCAGTCGCGCAAGCCCGCGGCCGTGCGCCAGGCTGCCGCGTCCACCGGGGCGTTGCGCTGCACGACCTGCCATTCGACCCGGGCGTCGGGGGTGACGCGCACGGTGGTCCGCACGGCCTGCGAGGGCGTGCCGTCCCGTACGGCTCGGGCGTACAGCACATGCTCGCCGACGCCGAGCCGTCCCGCCTCGGCGCGCCAGGTGAGGGTGCTCTCGTCGACCTGCGCGGAAATCGGAGAGCCGAAGCCCTCGTCGTCCACCGACAGCTGCACCCGCCGGGTCTCGGGCCTGCCGCCGACGCCGTCCGGGTCGGTGCCGGCGTCCGGGAAGGCGTACTGTCCGCCGGCGACGACGGTCTCGCCCTCGACGACCTGCGAACCGTCCACGGGCGCGGCGAAGGCCGCGCCGAACTCCAGTCCGGACGGCGGCAGGGGCGCCGGGTCGAGCGACAGCCTCGACGCATGACCGCCCTGGTAACCCACCTCGGCGAGCGCGGTGCTGTCGGACAGCAGCTGTACGGTCAGCTGTTCGTCCGTAAAGGCGTGCCGGTCCGTCTCGAACTCGATCGTGTACGTCACCCAGTCGCCGGTGACCAGCCGGCCGGCGGCCTTGCCCCGGCCGATCTCCCGGTCGGTGGCGAGCAGCACCACGGTGGGGGCCACGACCGCGGCCGGGGCGCGCGTGCGTACGGACAGCTCGGCCCTGACCTTCGATCCGGCCGCGAGCGGCCCGGCGAGGGTGTCGGTGGCCGGGTGGGCGGCCGTCGGCAGATACGGCGCGGCGGACGACAGGGTGTCGCCGACGGGGCAGCCGTCCGCGTCGTCGTCACGGTCGGTGCGGTCCATCGTCCGTTCGCCCGCGCAGTCCGGCCCCTGGTGCAGGTAGTAGCCGAAGGCGGCCGAGGAGTACGGACCGTGGGGCTGCCGCGTGTCCTGCCGCGCAGTGAGGGTGCGGCGCAGCACACCGAGGGCGCCGTCCAGGGTGAGCACGTCGTCGAGGCCCGCCGATACGCCGGACGGCAGCGGCGCCGGGTCGGCGGTGCCGTCGCCGTCCCGGTCGTAGCCGCCCCAGATGCTGTCCCGGATCGCCCGGTCGGCGGCGAAGTAGTCGTCCTCGACGGGCCGTTCGGGCAGCAGCGCGCGGCCGAGGAGCACGTCCGTGGCACGGCGTGCCGTCTCGGGCGTGGCCGCGCCGTACCCTTCGAAGAGGACGTTCCCCGCCGTGTGCGGCGAGGCGAGCGGCCAGCTCGCGGACGGCAGATCGTCCTCGCCGAGCGGGAAGGCGTTCTTCAGGACCGCTTCGCGCAGCTCGCCACGGGTGATCCTGCCGTCCTGGAGGTACACGCTCCCGTCGAGCGCCGTTCCCTCGGCGACGACCTGACCGGCCTTCAGACCCGGGCGCGTGTCGCCGATGGCCTCGCGGACCCGCTGGAGCGTGGTGCCGAAGACGCCCGCTGTGTACGGCGTCGCCGCCGATGTGCCGCTGAACTGGTCCTGGCACAGGACCCCGGTGTGGCAGGCGGACGGCAGGCTTCCGATGCCCCAGGACGACAGATGGACGGGGATGCCGTCGCCGACGACGGCCCGCCCGCTGTCGCGCCGCAGTGCACCGACGGTGATGTTCCAGTCGGGTCCCGTCTGGTCGGAGTGCCAGGTGCTGACGGGTACGTCGAAGGCGTTGCCGACACCGTTGCCGGCGGCGAACAGCACCGTCTGGCCGCGCTCGGCGGCCCCCTTGGTCACCTCCTCGCCGCTGAGCACCGGGCCGACCGGTGCGCCGCCTATGTAGCCGAAGGAGTGCGACGTGATGTCGACCCAGGGGTACGTGGTGGCGACGGTCTCGTCGAGGCCCTCGACCATGACGAGCAGGCAGGTCGGGCAGTAGCCGTACCGGTTGCCCGCCGAGACCGAGGCGGAGCCGGTGCCGTGACCGTTGTCGTCGAGGACCGGGTGGTCGCCGTCCACGCTCGACGAGTAAGCGCCGATGATCTTCGTTCCGGGGATCCAGTGCAGGGTGCCGCCCGGCAGCCGCTCACTCGTCCACAGCGCCTTGTCCGCCTCGGGCAGATAGCCCTTGCCGAGGGTGACCGGGAGCGCCGGGGCGGAGGCCGGATAGCCGGGGATGTACTCGGAGGGGTGGCGGGTGAAGTTCTTCGTCAGCGCGAGGACATCGGGGTCCGGGTAGGTCTGGGCGGAGAACTCCAGGTGGTAGGGGTTGATGCCGGTGTCGGCGATACCGATGACGGTGACCGGCGGCCCCGCGGCGAGCCGTTCGGCCGTGCCCACGAGGACGGAGGTCGTCTCGCGCCGCTCCAGCCCGTCGGCGTCGGTCGCCTTGAGGGTGACCAGATGCCGCCCGTCGGGCAGCCGGGGCGTGACCGTCGTGCCCGTGCCGTCGTCGAAGTGCCCGTCGCCGTCGAGGTCCCAGGCCGCAGTGACCGGTGCGGCACCGCCCTGGATCGTGCCGGTGAGCCGCTGTTCGGCGCCCGTCGCGAACTCGTACGGGCCGCCCGCCCGCACGACCGGGCGCGGATCGGCGGGACGGCTGCGGGCGACGACCCGCGCGGTCACCTCGTCGGTGACGGTGGCCCATTTGACCGCGACCACCTTCCAGGTCCCTGCGGCGGGCGAGGACACCGAGGTCTTCTCAGGGTGTTCGCCCGTTTCCGACGTGGCGACCACGGCGCCCGACGGGTCGGTGACCCTCAGGTCGTAGTCCTGGGCGCTCGTCCTCCACGAGAGCGTGACGTCGAGGGACCGCACCCCGGCCGGAACCGTGAACGGGAACTCCACGGTCGAGCCCGTGGGGAAGACCCCCGGCGTCGTGTCCTGTTTCGTCTCGTCGAGCAGCTGCGCGGTGGTCTCGTCGGTCACGACGACCTTGACGGTGTCGGTGGCGGTGCCGCCACGGGCGTCGGTGACGGCAAGGCGGAGTTCGTACGTACCGGCCGCGAGGCCCATCGTGTCCAGCGCGGCACTCGCCGCGTCCGGGCCGATGACCTTCCCGTGATCCGTCGTCCACGCCCAGGTGTACGGGGCGGTGCCACCGTAGGCACTGCCCACCAGCACGGCCTGCTCGCCTGCGGCGACGAAGGCGCTGTCACCGGCGTCGGCGTGCAGCGGGGCGGGCGCGGAGGGCCCGCCGGGCGTGCCCGCGCGGGCTGTGCCGGTGACGTCGACCGTGCCGCTGAGCGGCTGACGTACCTCTCCGTCGACGACCTGCTCGCCGCCGGCGGTCGCCACGGTGACATCGGCCCCGTCCACCGCGGCCGCGGTCCCGGCGGCGGCCTGCGGGAAGGACGCGACCAGCAGCAGCGCGACCGCACAGGCGACGCGCCTCAACCAGGTTCGTGCCCTCATCAGTTGCCCCACTTCCGTGCGCACGACTTCAGATCGGCCTTGACCCGTCCGCCCCGGTCCACGACGACAGGCAGCTGCTCCAGGACCGTGCCGTTCTTCTCGCAGGACAGCGTCCAGTTCTCGATGAGGCCGCCGACCTGCTGCTCGGTCGCGTCGTACAGGGACGCAGTGAGGGTCCACGACGGCGTGACGGAGGCGAAGTTCTCGACCCGCAGCACGTAGACGCCCTGCTCCGGGCCGTCGAGGAGCACGCGCTCCTTCTCCCCGACGGAGCCCGCCGAACTGCCCACCTGGGTGAGCGTGCCGTCGGCGTTCTTCCGCAGCACATACAGGTCGAGGTCGTCGGGGGTCGGCCAGTCGAGTGTCACTTCGAGGGCGTCGGCGTCCCGGTCGACGGTGAACTCCTGCTCCGTGCGCTGTGCGGGCGCGGTCGTACCCGTGAACGACTGGCGCTTCAGCGGGTCGGTGGAGATCACCCGGTTCTGGCGGGTCTGGACGACGGGGCGCGTCGAGGGGTTGACGTGCCAGGTGTAGCTGCCGTCCGGGCCGACGGTCATCGTCGTGTCGAGGGTGTCCTTGATGGTGCCCGACCAGGTGGGCGTGGCGAAGCTCTTCTTCAGCCGCAGTGTCGCCCCGGCGGGGGCCCGGCCGGTGATGACCGAGTGCTGCCCGGCGTCGACCGCGCTCTCCAGTGCGAGCAGGAACGCCTCACGATTGCCCTTCCCTGCGTGCTCCCCGGCACCGAGGTACTCGTCGACCACCTCGGGGAACGGCGGGTGGAACTCGTGCGCCCCGATCTCGAACGTGTAGCCGTACCCGCCCGTGGCGTTGTACGACCAGTCCTCGGTGGTGCCCGTGGTGTCGTACAACTCCCAACTGCGCTGGCTCGTATAGCCGTTCTGAGCGGCCATCCGGTCGCCGAGATCCTTCAGCGCCGCCTCGTCCGGAGGGTCGCCGACGGGCTGCCCGTCGGGGCCGATCGTGTCGGGCGCCACACCGCCCGGGCGCAGCACCAGGTCGGAGTAGGTGTGGTTGGTGATGAGGCCGGTGACCTGACGCGTGCTGACCAGCTCGCGGATGTTCTGCGTCTCGGGCTCGGAGAACGGCGCGGCACCTCGGTAGGTAGCCTGCACGGACTCCGCGGCGGCGCCGGGACCACCCCAGAATCCGCCGTAGTTGCGGTTGAGATCGACTCCGGCGCCGAAACCGCCCGGGCTGCTCACCAGGGCGCACTCGTTCAGCAGGGGCGCCAGGCCGTCGATGATCCGGCAGTTCTTGCGCTTGTACGCGTTGCCGGGCGTGGCCAGGACCGAGGCCGTGCCGCCGTCGTCGACGGGGCGCAGGTCCACCGCCTGACCGTCGTTCACGGACTTCTCGAAGCCGTCCACGTTGACCACGGGCACGACGATCACGCGCGCCTTCTCCAACAGGGCGGTGATGCGTGCGTCGTTGCCGTAGTTCTTCACGAGGTCGTAGGCGAACTCGATGGCGTGCTCGCCGGACGGCCATTCGCGGGCGTGGTGCAGGCCCATCATGAGGAAGACGGGCCGGCCGTCGTCCGTCGCCGCGACATTGTGCGCGATCTCCACCCCGTACACGATCTTGCCTTCGAGGCTCTTGTGGTTCAGGGCGAACTTCTTGACGATGCCGGGCCGGAGAGCGGCCAGCCGCGTGAGGTCGTCGTTGTAGTCGGCGAGGCCCCGGTAGCTGTCGCGTCCGGACGGCAGCGGTGAGGTCACGGTCACCGCGGCATAGGCGCGGTTCGCGGCGTTGACGTCGGACTCGCGCCGGGCGAGGTCGGGTATGCGCACCTGCCAGGTGAGGCCGGCCGCGTGGAGGGCGAGGGCGTCGGCCGCCCGGTGCAGGACGACGTCGGCGTGGTCGTGGCCCGCGTGCTCGGTCAGGTCGAGCCCGAGTGCGGCGAGCCGGTTCTTCGCGGCGCGGGTGGGGGTGTCCACCACGACCAGTTGCGCCGTGAAGCCTTCCGCCGCATCCGCCGCTTCGGCGGAGGGCACGCCGACGGCGGGCAGGATCCCGCCCGCCGCTGCAGCGACCACCGCGACGGCGATCGCCGTGCGTCT
Source organism: Streptomyces sp. NPDC001514 (assembly GCF_053597075.1). Lineage (NCBI taxonomy): Bacteria > Bacillati > Actinomycetota > Actinomycetes > Kitasatosporales > Streptomycetaceae > Streptomyces > Streptomyces sp. NPDC001514. The sequence goes on along the minus strand of NZ_JBSFHO010000039.1, from coordinate 54,251 downwards.
ACGAGATCGTCGGAGTAGAGCGATCACATGAACTCCTTCTCAGAGGAGCCCCGCTCGGCGGCAGCAGCGCGCTGTTGAGCGCTGACTCGCCGAACGATGCCCGAACGTGGGGGGAGGCGGAGGGAAAGTACCCCATCAACAGCATGTACACGACAGGACCTGCGATCACGGATCCTCGAGCCCGCCGAGGTCCGACCCCGCCGGAGGAGCGAGCGGCACAGGGGGGACGGGCAGTGGCCGCCCCGGAGACGGGCTCGGCCGCGGCGGTCCGGACGGTCCTGGCGGTTCGGGTGGTCCGGACGGGTCGGTGGGGTCGGACGGGCGCTCGCCGGCCGGCGGTCGGGTAGGTGCCGGGGACGTGGACGGCGAACCACCCTCGGACGGCCGGCCCTTCGGCTTCGCCCCGGGCCCGTCCTGCCGCCGAGATGACGCACCGTCGGAACCGTTGACTGCCGCGCTCGCCGCGATATGGCCGGAGTAGACGCGCATCCAGCTGAGCACCAGGTGCAGGTAGTCCTCGGAATGGTTGTACGCAAGGACCGCTCGCCGCAGCCCGTCGGCGTCGCGCAGGTCGCCCCCTGCCGCGCACAAATAGCGCCCGGCGGCCAGCCATGCGTCGTCCAACTGGTGCGGATCGGCCGCCCCGTCACCGTTGCCGTCGGCTCCCCAACGGCGCCAGGTGGAAGGGATGAACTGTGCCGGACCGACAGCACGGTCCCACACACTGTCGCCGTCGTACGCACCGCCGTCGGTGTCGCGGATGGCCATGACACCGGGGCCCCCGTCCAGCCGGGGGCCGAGGATCGGGCTGCGGGTGCGGCCGGTCGCGTCGAGGTCGCCGCCGCGGGCGTGGCCGGACTCCACCCGGCCGATCGCCGCCAGCAGCGGAGTGCCGAGGCCGCACCCGGGCCGGGCGTCGGCCAGCACCCGCACCGCGCCCCGGTAGGCGGCCAGCACCCGGGCCGGAATCCCGTAAGCGGCCGGCAGAAGCGGCTGTACGAAGACACCCTGGCCGGCGCCCTTGGCCGTGGACCGGGTCGTCCAGGGAACAGGACGCGTTTCGGGGACGTACAGCATCGCCGGCGGCGGCTCCGGATACAGCGGTGGGGAGCCGCCTCCCCTGTCCGTCGCCGCGGGCGTGGCGACCGCCGGTGTCTCGGCCGCCAGTTGCCAGACGGTGGCGGTCGCCATGCCGCCCGTCGCGCCGACGGCCACCAGGCCGGCCATCACCCGGGACCAGAACTGCGGGCGGCGGCTCACCAGCACACCGGCCCGGCGCCCCCGGGTGCCGTCCACCGGCCGCCCGAGCCCCGCATGAAGAAGACGCAGCGGGTGTCGGCGGTGCCCTTGCCTGCCACGTACGTCAACGGGACGGTCAGACCGCCGAAACGCTGACCGCGGAAGGTGTACAGCTCCTTGATCAGTCCGGCCCTGCTGATCTCGCTCGCGCCGCGCGCCGCCTTCTCGAAGACCTTCGCCGACGCCCACCCCTGGGCGGCCGACGGTCCTGGCGCCCTCCCGCCGTACTTCTTCCATGCGGCGTCGAACTCCCGGAAGGCGGGCGAAGAGACACCCTTGAAGGGAAAGACCGCCATGGCGCCCAGCACGTCCGACAGACCGGGCTTGGCCGCGGTGTCCGCCCCCACGGTGGCCGAGGGCTGCAGGAACTGGGGGCTGAAGTTCTGCCGACGGCAGGACGAGGCCACCCTGGCGACGGTGTTCGGGTCCCCGGTGACCAGCATCAGCTCCACACCGGCGTTGCGCGCCTGGAGGCACTCGGCGGTGTAATCGGGCTGGGTCAGCGTGATCTTCGCGCGATAGACCGGATCGAGCCCGAACCGGGCGGCCGCCCTGCCGCTGCCGAACATACGGTCCTCGGCGTGTGTGCAGGCGTCGCTCTCGGTGCAGAAGAGACCGCCGAGCTTCTTGCCCTTCCCGTGCGTCGCGCCGATCTTCGCCAGCCCGTCCATCTGGGAGTTCGTGGCGGCGCACTGGCTGAACAGGACCGGGCTGTTGGTCCATGCGGTGGTCGAGCAGTCGCCGCCGATGACGGGGACCTTCTTCTGCTCGACGTAGCCCTTCCAGGCGGCGAGGGTGTGCGTGGTCGTCATTGCGGCGACGATGGCGACCACGTTGTGCCTCTCGACCAGTTCCTGCACCTGACTGCGGCCCTTGGCCGCATCGGCCCCGTCGTCCATGACGATCACTTTGACGGTGCGGCCGTTGATGCCGCCCGCTGCGTTGGTGGCCGCCGCCCAGGCCTGCAGGGCGCGCGGTCCCTGTGCGAAGGCGACGCCACCGGGCCCCGAAAGGGTGCCGACGCTGCCGATGACGATGGGCGCACCGCCGCGGGCAGCTACGCCGCCTGCCCCTCCTTTGCCGTTCCCTCCGGTGCCGCCGCTGCTTCCCTTGCCGTCCGGGCCCGATGTGCCTGTGCCGCCGCCCGTCGCCCCGGCGGCAGTTCCTGTGGTGCCCTCTGCGGTCTGGCCGCCCTCACCGGTCCCGTCGGTTCCCGTCAGGTCCTCGGTGGCCGCTCCGGTTCCGGCCTGGCCGCCGCCGGTGCCGGAACCGGCCCGGACGATGGTGTCGTGGTCGAGCCGGGTGCCACAGGCGGCCAGTACCAGGCTCAGCAGGCTCAGAAGCGCCATGGCTGCCGGCGCGCTGCGCGTTCGGGTCGGGGTCATGGTCTCCTCCATCACGTGTGTGCGCCCAGGTACTGCTCCATGAGCAGGGCGGCGTCCAGTTCGCCCGGCTCCCCCGCGAAGTCGGTCCGCCCTCGTTTCATGAGGTAGACGTAGTCGGCCAGCTCGAGTGCCCGGGTGACGTACTGCTCGACGAGCAGCAGCGCGCATCCGGAGGCGGCCAACTCGCCGAGGAAGCCGAAGATCTCGTCCACGACCACCGGGGCCAGGCCCATGGACACCTCGTCGAGGAGGACATAGGCGGGGTCGGTGACGTAGGCGCGGGCAAGCGCCAGCATCTGCTGCTGGCCGCCGCTCAGCGAACCGGCGGCCTGGCCGAGTTTGTGTCCCAGGACCGGGAAGGCGGTGACCACTCTGTCGATCGCCTCGTCCACGTCCCCGCCGGCGGCCTGGACGAGGATGTTGTCCCGCACGGTCAGGTGGGGGAACACGCCGCGCCCCTCGGGCACATGGCAGACCCCCTGCCGGGCCAGGATGTGCGGAGGTCTTCCGGTCAGGTCCCGGCCGTCGAGGCGTATCCGTCCTGCGGTGGGGGCGAGTTGACCCGAGGCGACCCGGAGGAGTGTGGTCTTTCCCGCGCCGTTGGGTCCCAGCAGCGCGACCACCGAGCGGGGCGGCACGCGGAGCGACACCTCGCGCAGTACGGGCGTGTCCCCGTACCCGGCGCTGATGCCCTGCAGTTCCAGCACTATGCAGCCTCCGATCCCAGGTACGCGGCGCGCACGGTCTCGCTGGCCCGTACCTCGGCCGGGGCCCCTTCGAAGATCATCTCGCCGAAATCGAGGACGCAGAGGTGCTCACACACGGACATGACGAGCGCCATGTCGTGCTCCACCAGCAGCACCCCGCAGCCCCGTTCGGCCACGACCCGCTTGACGATCGCGCCGAACCGTTCCGTCTCCGCGGTGTCCAGACCCGACGACGGCTCGTCGAGCAGCAGCAGCTCGAACCGGCCGGCCAGCACCCGGCCCAGGTCGACCAGTCGGCGTTGCCCGGTCGACAGCGAGGCGGTCGGCTCGTGGCGGAGATCGCCGAGCCGGCACAGCTCGAGTACCTCCTCGGTGGCGTCGCGCACCGCTCTCCGCTCGGCCCGAGGGCACCACAGGTGCCTGACGGGACGGCTGCCTGCGAGGCGTGCTTCCAGTCCGAGGGCGATGTTCTGCTCCACGGTCAGCGAGTCGAAGAGGTCCATCTTCTGGAAGGTCCGCCCGAGGCCGAGCCGGGCGCGGGCCGAGGGAGGCCGGCCGGTGACGTCCTGCCCGAAGAGACGGATCGTGCCCGCCGACGGTCGCAGCAGTCCGGAGCAGGCGTTGAACGTGGTGGTCTTGCCCGCCCCGTTGGGGCCTATCAGGCCGGTGATCCGGCCGAGCGGCGCATCGAAGGACACCGCGTTCACCGCAGTGTTCCCGCCGAACCGGATCGTCAGTCCCTCGACGCGCAAGCCTCCGCCCCCGCTCAACGGGACACCTCTTTCGCCGGACCGGCACCGACCCGCACGCGCACAGGCTCACCCCGGCGCACGGTCCTCGCCGCGGCCGCCCGCAGCCGCTGTGCGGCGGGCCCCGGCACGCCCAGGCGTTCGGCGGCCCGGCTGACGGGCGGGGAGGCTGTCGTCCCCGTACTCCGCCGCCCTGCCGCACCGGCTTCACGCAAGGCCACGATGAGGGCGCCCAGGCCGAAGGCCACCGGGAGCCATGCGACGACGGTCGCGTCGGTGACGTACGCAGGGACGATCGCCAGCTGGACCGCCGCGGCCACCGGTGCGGCCCCGCGCAGACCGGTGCAGAGCACCAGGAGCGCCAGCCAGGTCAGCGAGGCGTACGAGACGAACGGCACCCCGGTCGCGGACTGCCCCTGGGAGGCGTGGAGCGCCCCCGCGACGCCTGCGACGAACGCCGAGACGGCGAACACGGTGACGCGGGTGACGTTCACTCCGAGCCCGAGGGTCGACAGCGTCGTCGGCGAGTCGGACAGGGCGCGCAGCAGCCGCCCCAGCCTGCTCCGCCCGACGGCCGCGACCAGCAGCGAAACGGCGACGGCGAAGGCCAGCAGCACGTAGTAGAAGGCGGTGTCCCCTGCGAACAGGGCGGGACGCGTCGCGGGCAGCGTACTCGTCGTGCCGAACATCAACTCCGAGCCGTAGACGACCCGTTCGAGCAGAATGCCGAGACCGAGGGTGGCCAGGGCCAGATACAGCCCGGACAGCCGGATCGCGGGAACGGCCACCAGCACACCGACCGGCACGGCGGCCGCCCCCGCGAGCAGCACGGCAACCAGCCAGGGCAGCCCGGCCCCGACCGCGAGGTGCGAGAACGTCGAGGAGCCCACCGCGACCAGAGCGGCGTGGGCCAAGGACACCTGGCCCGAGGTGCGCACCAGCAGCTGGAGCGAGGAGAAGACCAGGACGAACACCAGGGCCGTGGAGTACACCGGCAGCTTGGCGCCCACGACGAACGGGACCACCGCCGCCGCCACGACCGCGGCCACCGCCAGCGCTCGCGCGACGGCCCTGCCCACCGGCGGCCCCGAGTGCGGCACTGCACGGTGCCCACCGATCTCGGCCAGTTTGCCGCGGCCGGCCAGCAGCAGGACGGCGAACAGCACCAGGAACGGCAGCGCGGGCGGCAGCCCCGACAGGACCTCGGAGCCGGACACGGCCTTGGTGGCCACGGCCGCCAGCACCCCGACGAGCAGCCCGCCGGCGTAGGTCAGCGGCAGGCTGGAGAACAGACCCACCGCCGCAGCCCCGTACGCCTGCACGACCAGCAGAGTCAGCAGCAGGGCGTCCAGCCCGACCTGCGGGGCCAGCAGTACGCCGGAGACCGCGGCGAACCAGCATCCGATCAGCCACGCCCGGCTCCGCACCGCGAACGCGCCGGTGCCGCACAGCTCCAGCAGTTCCGGGTCGTCCACGACGGCCCGCATCCTCACACCCATCGGGGAGACCCGGAAGAACACGAAGAACCCGAGCGCGCCCAACGCCGCCACGGTCGCGGAGATCAGCTGGTCGGCACCCACGATCACACCGATCACCTCGACGGTGCCGGTGGGGAGGAAGCCGGGGAAGTCCAGTCCGGCGCCGCCGTAGTGGGCGACCAGGGCCATCGTGACGGCCAGTTGCAGACCCACGGTGGCGACGATCTTCATGGTCGGGGTGGCGCCCGCCAGGCTCCGGGTGACGCGCTCCATGACCAGTGCGATGCACGGCGGCACCACGACCACGGCGATGGCCAGCGCCACCGGCCAGGGCAGTCCGCGCACGACACGCAGCTCGTAGTACGCGTAGGCGGCCACCGCGGCGATCGCCCCGTGCGCGAAGTTGAAGATGCCCGACGTCTTGTAGGTGAGGACCAGTCCCATCGCCGCCAGGCCGTAGACCGAACCGGTGGTGATCCCGATGACGACGAACGGCAGCCATTCGCTCATGCGGCACACATCCCGCACAGTTCGCCGTCCTCGGGCGCAGCCACGGTCACGTCCTTGCCGGCCACCAGCGGGCAGTCCGGGTGGTGCAGCCTGACCATGCCTGTCGCCCGCACCAAGTGCCGCGGCGCGCCACGGCGCACCGGCAGCGGCTCGTACGCATCCTCCGGATCCTCCCGCGGCGCAAGGGAGATCAGCCCGATGCGCCGCTCTCCCACAGCGCGCCGCGCCCGTAGCAGCCACAGGCACTGGCCGATGGCCGAGACCGTGAAGCCCGCCACGGCGAGGTTCAGCCACGCGGTCTGCAGTGCCGTCGATGCCGTTCCGCCGGCGCCGAACCACGCGATCACGAGCAGCGCGAGCCCGGCCAGGGTGGTGCCGCAGACCACGAGGGCGTCTCGGTCCCGCCACGGTTCCGTGCGCATGCCCGCTTGCGTGGAGCGGCCCGTCGCGCCTGTCACGACGCGCCCCCGACCGGCGGGAGCAGGACGGTGCGGTCGTGGTCGACGGTGCGGTCGCGGCCGTCCGGGGCCGCGCCGTCCTCGACCGCACCGAGTCCATCGGCGGCCCTGATCGCCCGCTCGATGCGGTCGAGCTTGCGCCACTCGTCGCGCAGGTCGGCGGACAGCCACAGGGCGGTGGAGATCCCGAGCAGGAACAGTCCGCCGATTCCCGCACTGATGACGTACGGCACCTGCTCGGCGACGTACGCGGTCCCGCTCACCCCGCGCCAGCCGATGATCAGCACGACGGCTCCGGCGACGGCGGTCGCTGCCGCTGTCAGCCGGTCCCACTGGCTGCGTGCCCAGGTCATGATGTCCATCGGGTCCTCACTCCCAACAAGCGCAGCAGCGTTCCGCAGGCGAACGTGGCCACGGCTCCGAACGCGACGACGAGATAGAGACCGGTCATCCCCATGTCGACCGGGTTGCCGATCAGGCGTGCGGGCGAAGGCACCGTCGGCGCGGCAGCGGCGTCATCGCCCGGTGCCGAGGGCTCCTCGGCCAGCGGCTCCTCGGCCGGCACCGCGTCCTGTGGCTCCGTGGGAGGCCCCGCGTCGCCGACGCCCGCGGCCGGGGGTGGCGCCTCCAGAGGTGGCACGTCCCCGCCGCCACCGGGCGGCGGCTCGACCGGGGCGGCCGCGGCGAACGCACGGCCGAAGGTGTAGTGCACGGTGTAGACGGCGCCCGACTGTGTGTCCTGCTGCCGTACGAGGATCTCGACGCCCGCCGACACGACGCCCTGCTCGGTGTGTTCCGCTCGTAGGTACCGCACCCGTACGCCCGCTGCCTCGAGCGCCTTCGCCGGATCGCTCTGCGGAAGCGGCCCCTCCTGGCCGACGGCCCGCACACCGCCTTCCGTGATCTCCACGACCTGTCCTGCGACCTCGGTGCGGCCGACGCTCAGCCGTGAGGCGCGGACGAGCTTCCCGTCCTTGCCGACCGTCGCGGTCGCGACGCTGCGCACCCGGCCCAGCCGCAGCACGCCGTTGAGGGTCATCGGCTGGGTGTCGGCCGTGGCCGACGCACTGCTCGTCCGCCGCACCGGATCCACGGCCGCGTTCGCGAGCGCGGTGGTCTCGGCACCTGCGGCGTCCTGTCCCAGACGCGTTCGCGCGTTCGCGCGTGTGGAGTTCTTGTCACTGCGTGAGCTGAGCGTGTGACCGTACTGTCCGTTCTCGGCCTCCCGGGGGGACGGGTAGCGGGAGGTCGCGTAGGCCGGGTAGCCGGGAACCGACTGTCCGGTCTGGCTGTTGATCAGCGCGGGCGCCGAGACGATCGTCTCGCCCGGGTACGGGTTGGAGGCGAACCCGTACGATTCCTCGACCCGGTGGTCGACGCATGCCTGCGCGACCGGCGCCCCGACACCCGACGGAGCCTGCAACGCCGCGTTGTCGCTCGCGCTGACCACCACCTGGACACCCTGCGCGACCGCCGTCACCGGGCAGCCGCCCTCCTCGCCCGGTTCGGCTGCGACGGCCGGCGGCGAAAGGCACGCCAGCAGCACGACCGCGCCCGTGGCGGCGAGCGCACGCCTGAGCGAGGGCAGGAGCGAAGGGGTCGCTTTCACAGGCATGAACGTCCTCCGCGGGGCTTCGACGGCGTCACCACCACGACTCTCGCGAATGCGGCGCGGGCGAGCAGGGCTGATCTCGACTGGCGACCACGTCACTCCCACTCACCGGGACACGGCGACGGACGCCGGGTCCGCCACCGTAGGGCCGCCCTGCCTCTTCCTGTTTCAACAAACCTGCGATACCGACTAGCCAGGCAGTTCCAGCGTCAACCACCAAGCGGAGGTGGAAGGTGACGGTCCCGGTGACAACCGACGCGTATGTGAGCAGCTCTTCCGTCAGGCACGGCGGAGGCCCGTGCGCCACGGCTCCGGCAAGGCCACAGCCCCGGGCGCAGCCACCGGCGCCGAACACGATGATCGAGCGGATGACGCTCATCCTCGACGCGTTCGATTCCGGAACTCCCAAGCTGTCCCTGCTGGAGCTGACCGAGCGCACGGGCCTGCCGCGCTCGACCCTGCACCGCATACTCGACCAGATGATCCGGCTCCGCTGGCTCGCACACTCCGCCGGCGGCTATCGCCTCGGTATGCGCACGCTGGAGCTGGGCGGGCTCGCGGCCGGCCACAGCGAGATCCGCGACGTCGTCGGCCCGCTTCTGCACGAGCTGTGCCGGCGAACGGGATTCGTCGGACATCTCGCCGTATTGGACGGGCGCGAGGTGGTCTTCCTGGACAAGGTCGGCGGACGGTTCGCCGCCAACCTGCCCACCCGGCTGGGCAGCCGCCTGCCCGCGCACACCACGGCGGTGGGCAAGGCCCTTCTGGCGACGCTCGATCCGCACCACATCGAGGCCATGTACGGCGCACGGCTGCCGGTCCGTACACCGCGCTCGATCCGCACCGTACCCGGCCTGCACGGCGCACTGGCACAGGTCCGGCGCAGGCACGGTGTCGCCTGGGACCACCAGGAATCGTTGACGGGTATCTCCTGCGTCGCTGCTCCAGTGCGGGGAGGCGGCGCGGCCGTCGCCGCGCTCTCGCTCAGCGGCGACTCCCAGGCGATGGACCTCGGGCAGCTGGCACCGGTCGTTTTGGAGGTCGCCCGCGAGGCGGGCCAGGCGTTGTTCGCCGGCGGGCGGCGACGGGCGTAGGCGGGTGGCTCGCCCGGACCGCCGTTCGGAGCGGCGACCGGGACCTAGGCCCGAAGGGCCCGGGACCTATGCTCCCCGCCCGGCAATCTCATTGACCTCTCGCCAGGCCTGGATCCAGAGGGGTCTGATGCGGAAGTACGGCTAGGGCGGCCGGATGTCGCGCGGGTCGAAGCCGGTCCTGGCGACGAACGCGTCCCCTTCCCCGGGACCGAGCTCCGCGACCTCCACCGTGGTGGAGGTGCCTTCCACGAGCACGACGTCCCGCGTGGCCCCGAAGGCCGGCAGGGCCCGCCCGTTGGCGTGCAGGTTGCGGGCGGTGGGGTTGGCACGTGCGGTGGAGAGGAGGAAGGTCTCGCCGTCCCAGAGGAACGACAACGGCACGAGACACGGCACGCCCGTCCCGTCCGCCGTCGAGACCCAGACATCCACATCGGTCTCGAACCGTGCGAGCGTGTCCTTGCGGCCTTGATCGAAGCTGCACGGTGCGTCGAGTGTCATGTGTCTGCTCCCATCGGACTCGGGGCCAAGGCGAGCGCCCCTGGGTGAAGTTTCCGGTGAACGGCGGTCGGCCGATCGGGGGGATTCGACCAACCCTGCCCGATGATTCGGCGCCGCGGCGGGAGTCTGGGTTCCGAGCACACGCGCGAGGAGGCGGACCGATGACCAACCTGCACGACATCCTCGACAAGCACGTCAGCAGCGGATCGCTGCCGGGAGCGGTGGGCCTGGTGGCCCACGGCGACCGGATCGAGGTAGAGGCAGTCGGCTCGGTCGACACCGACGGCAGCTCCCCGATGGCAAGGGATTCGATCTTCCGGATGGCGTCGGTCACCAAGCCGATCACCGCCGCAGCCGTCATGATGCTGATCGAGGACGGCCGGATCGCGCTGGACGATCCTGTCGGGCAGTGGCTGCCGGAGCTGGCGTCACCGAGCGTCGTCCGTACCCCGACCGGCCCCGTCGACGACATGGTCCCGGCGGTGCGGCCGATCACCGTGCTCGATCTGCTCACCTCCCGCGCCGGATACGGCTTCCCCTCCGACTTCTCGCTCCCGGCCGTCGCGCCGCTGTTCAGCGAGCTGAAGCAGGGGCCTCCGCAGCCTCAACTCGTGCCGCCGCCCGACGAGTGGATGGCAAGGCTCTCCCGCATCCCGCTGCTGCACCAGCCGGGCGATGCCTGGCTGTACAACACCACATCCGACGTCCAGGGTGTGCTGATCGCCAGGGCCTCCGGCCGTCCACTGCCCGAGTTCCTCGCGGAACGGATCTTCGAGCCGCTCGGCATGGCCGACACGGCATTCGCCGTACCGGCCGCCAAGCTCGATCGGTTCACCAGCTACTACCGGACCGATCCGGCAGGCGGCCTCGAACTCGTCGACGCCCCCGACGGCCAGTGGAGCAAGCCGCCTGCCTTCCCGTCCGGCGCCGGCGGCCTGGTCTCCACCGTCGACGACTGCTTCGCCTTCTACGGGATGCTGCTCACCGACGGGACCGCGGCCGGCCGCCGCCTGCTCACCCCTGAATCGGTACACCAGATGACGACCGACCACCTGACCCCACCTCAGCGCAAGGCGAGCGGCCTGTTCCTGGACGGCATGGGCTGGGGCTTCGGCGGCTCGGTCGACGTCGAACCCCTCGAGCCCTGGAACGTCCCGGGCCGCTACGGCTGGGTCGGCGGCACCGGCACGGCCGCCTACCTCACACCGTCGACGGGCGCGCTCACGATCGTCCTCAGCCAACTGGAGGTGGCCGGACCGAGCTTCCCGGCCCTGATGCGGGACTTCTGGAGGTACGCGGCGGGCGCTTGAGGCGGGGCGCAGCGAGCCTGAGTGACCGCCGCCACCGGCGCAGAACCGCTCTCGACGGCGCTCGCCCGCGACAGCAACACCGCGACCACAGTCGGATGGCCTTGAGCCACTCGTGCTGCGGGGCCAGTTGGGCGACCTCTCCCAACTGCTCGTCGATGCGCCCGCGCGAGGTGATGACGACGGTCACGGCTAACTCGCTGATCCGGCGTGACCGCGACTGACAACTCCTGCCGCCCCGCGTGTGCGGGGCCACCGGCCTGCGGCGCCGATGGAGAAGCCGACCCCACGAGAACTGGCGCCCGTCCGGCCCTGCCCGCTGATGACCGGGATGCGGCGGGCTGTCCCCTGCGGACCAGGAGGGCCTGCAGGGCCTGGACTTGTCCGGATCCCCTCCGCACTCTCGGGACTGGTGAGCGCTAGCTGGCGGCAGGCAGCCCTCACATCTGCCGGAGGTCCGGCTCCAGGGAGACGGCGACGAGCCGGTCGCTGAATGGGCCGGCCTCTTCCCCGCCCACCTCCGCGGCCCGGTACGCGCGTATAGCCGGGTCGGACAGCGTGAGGGTCACCACCGGGCAGTCGTCGGCGTTGTTGGTGTCCTTCGGCGTGCAGTCGATCACGTCGTGCATCGTGCGGCCCGGACAGATGGCCGCGGCGGGCACAACCACGTCGAGGCGCAAATCCTTGCCGGGAGCGATCCGGAAGCGGCCGGACGGGGGGACATCAAGGGGCTTGCCCTGATAGCTGCCGTCGACGACAGTCGCACTGAGCCCACGCACGCTGACCCGGCGGCCTTCCCCGTGGGGTCCGTAGAGGTCCACGGTGACCCGACCCTTGGCTACGGGCGCGTCGAGGATCAGCGGGCGGTCGCCGGCGTGGATGGCCACGTGAACGGTGAAGGTCGGGCTGCCCTTCAGCTTCGGCCCGGGGTCGTACACACCCCAACCGGTCAGCACCATCTGCGGGACATCGCCCCGTTCTCCCTCTCCTCGTGGCAGCGGTCGAGGCCCGTCATCCACCCAGCACTTCGACAGTTGGGCTGTGCCCCCGCCGGGAATCGGGACATCGTTCAACCGCTCACCGGGGACGGGTCGCTCCCCCGCGGTACGCCCTGGCAACGCCGCCGACGGGTTCATGAGCATCGCCGCGACCACCAGGAGCGTCACGATGGGGACGGCAAGCAGGAGCCAGGAACGCAGAGAAATGCGGGTCACACTTGTCCCAGCGCACCGGACGGCAAGATCGTCACACGGTGCGCGACGCCTCGGTCGTCCCCGGGAAGGCAGGCGCCGGCCCGACCGGTCCTCAGCCCTGCCCCGCCGCCCACCCCGCCAGCTCCTCGCGCGCGCCGCGCAGCAGGTCGTCGGACGGCGCCGTCGCCCCGTTGGTGATCAGAGCGTAGTGCAGGCCACCACCGGTGCTCGGCGCGGTGAGCAGGAGGCGGCGGCTGCCCGTGCCGCCCGGTTCGGGGGCCACGGCGATCGGGGTGCCGCCGGCGTAGGGCGGGGGTGCGTGCACCGTGCCCAGGTCGGAGACGACTGTCGTCGTCGACGTTGCGAAGGAGGCCGGGAGGTGCAGTTCCGTGGGGGCTGATGTGCCGTCCGAACGCCACAGCAGGAGTCCGTACTGACCGGTGCCGACGAGTTCGCGGACGCGTGGCAGGGATTGCGGCACCGGGTTCCAGGTGAGGGTGGTGGAGCCGTCGCGTGAGCGGTCCTCGTACGTGAAGGCTACGGCGCGTCCGGCCGTGGCGCTCGGATAGAGGCGGTCCAGCAGGCGGGCGTCCTGGCGGAGGACCGGTGTGCCCGTGTCGTCGAGACGGACCGCCGACAGGTCCTCGTCGTTCCACGCGTCACCCGCGGTCAGCACCTTGTCGGGGTTGCCGTTCATGAGTTCGTGGTGGCGGCCGTTGTAGACGTCCCACTGCCATTGCGTGCCGGACAGGACGGGGCCCGAGTCCTGCGGCCGGGACCACCACGTCGCGCCGGGGAGCCCGGAGTCGAGTGCCTGGTACATCGCCTTGACGACGGTCGGGGCCTTGTCGGCGACCGTGCCGCTGAGCGGGTGGCCGAATTCGCTGACGACGGCCGCGGTCTGCGCGGCGGCGGCGCGGTCGCGGATGGTGCCGAAGTCTCCCGCGTACTGGCCGTCCTTCGCCTTGCCCCACATGAAGACGCCGGAGATCGCTTTCTGGTCGTAGAAGTGGGTGTTGAAGACGTAGCGCGGGCCGAGCCGGCCGGCGTCGAGGAGGCCGCCTTCCTGGCGCTGGAAGTCGAGATTGGCGTTCCAGAAGAGGTTGGGCTCGACGAATGCCGGCTTGTCGCGCCATCCTGCCGCGTCCATGCGCGCGCGGAACTTCTCGTAGAAGGGCCAGAGGATGTCCCGCTCCCAGGTGCGGCTGGTCTGGCCGGAGTCGTACGAGCCTGCATGCGGTTCGTTGTACGGGTCGAAGCCGACGACGCCCGCGAACTCGGCCGCGGTGAGGTGCTCGGCGAGGTACGCCATGGTGGTCTGCGTCGTCGCGAGGAAGGCGTCCTGGATTCCGCCCTTGTTGTGCCAGAAGTCGCGGGCGGCCTTGGTCACGGCCTGGTTCTGGGTGATGTTCTGTCCCCAGAACGGACAGATCCCGCAGAATTCTCGCGGGTAACCGCCCGCATCGACGACCCACTTGGGGGCGCCGTCGCCTGTGTACCAGCTGTCTTCGTGGAACAGGTGCCGGGAGAACAGGTCCTGGTGGAAGTCCGGGTAGACCCGGATGCCTGCTCGGAGGAAGGCCTGCATCTGCGCGGTGGCGGCGGCCAGATAGGCGCGGTCGACCTGGCCGCGTACGGGTTCGGCGTGCGCCCACGACAGCAGGAAGCGCACGGCGTTCCCGCCACCGAGTGCGCGCAGGGCCGTCGCGGACTTCTCGGCGTCGGCCACGGAGGCGAAGGGCAGTCCTCTGTTCTCCTCCAGCTTGGTCTCGCCGGAGACGTTGTATCCGCGCAGGACGACCTCGCGGCCGAGCCCGTCGACGAAGCGGCCGTCCTGGACCGTGAAGGAAGCGGCGGCCTGGTCGTCGAACCAGAGGGAACCGGGGACGGGTGAGGCAGCGGACGTTGTGCCGCTCGGATAGAGGACTGCGGCCACGAGGACCACAAGAACGGTCAGCCGTACGCCCACTTTACCCATGCCTCTACACCTACTGACGACCTGTCAGCTTGTCAACGTGACTTTGTATGCGGCGAGTTGGAGAGTGAATCGATGACGCAGGTCCCCTACTGCTGAGCCCTGCCGTGCGTCACACTTGGAGGCTGTTCGACAGCATCTCCTGCCCGCGGTCCGGGGCACGGAGGCCACAGGGGGAGAGAGCCGCCGTGACAGACGAACCGTCCGACGAAGACATCCTCGAAGCAATCGGCCTGCACCTCGGCCGCCCGGGTGAGGCGGAACGCATGCGCATCGCGGGCGTCGCCCGCATCACTCACCTCCCCGTACTCGAGTGCCGCATCACCCGGTCCGTGGAGTCCCGCACGGAGAGCAAGGAGAGCAAGCCCGGGGTGTTCGATGTGTCCGGTCGGCCCGTCTACGACGTTCTGGACGAGTATCCGCTCGCCCCACCCTCGGATCCGAGCGTGCCCGAAACCGTCGAGCTCGTGAAGCGCGGGTCGGTGCGTGAGGAGTCCTGCCCCTGCGGCAACGGAAAAGTCCCGTGCGCGAACTGCTCGGGCCGGGGACGGCTCGCGTGTGAACCCACCATGGTGTGCTCCGTCTGCCGCGCCATCACGCCGTGCACCAAGTGCGGCGGCAACGGCGGAACCCGCAACACCCCCGTGAAGGCCTCCAAACCGGGAGGCAGTCGTAAGCCGACGCGGCCCGGAGAGCGCGTCACATGCGAACGGTGTGGCGCGCCCGAGACCGCGTGCCCCCGGTGCCACGGCAGTGGACGCACCACGTGTACCGACTGCGATGCGAAAGGGTTCGTTTCCTGCAAGCCCTGCGGGGGTGCGGGAACGGAGGCCCACGACCGATGCGCCGGCAAGGGCAGCCTCACCACCTGGCAGGCAGGACTCATCAGGCGGGTCGTCCGACGGGAGGATGTGGACTCGCCGGGACCACGCCCGCTGATCTTTCTTCGGCCAAGGCTGGAGAGCAGAGGGGATTGGCGAAAGGCCACGCTCACCATCGAGGACAGCTTGCCGAAGAACCTCGCTCCCTCCCACCGCGCCGCAATCAAGCCCCGTCTCACGCGGCAGAAGGGGGAAGTGGCCCGGCGGGTGGACATCCGCCATCTGCCGCTCGCCAGAGTGGAGCTCATGGACGACCACAATCGGGTCTTCTACGTCATCCCCGGGCGGTCGAACCTCGAGGTCGTCGCCCTCCCGTCCAGCCGACGCATGTCACGCATCGTGGCGCTCACCGCGGCGTGCCTGACTGCGGTGGTCGTCGTGATGCTGCTGGTCCGCTAGCCCTGGCGCCGGTCCGTCAACCCCTTCAAGCTGATCGGCATCCTCCGGCCGCTGCGACCGCCACTCAATCTGGTGGCGCAGGGCCGGCGACCTGGTCAAGCCGACGGCGCAGTTCGTACACGTCTCGGATGGTGGCGAGGTGTGCGAGGCGGCGTAGGACGGCGGTGATGAACTGCTCCAGGCGGTCACCCGACTCGTGCAG
This sequence comes from Streptomyces sp. NPDC001514, assembly GCF_053597075.1. Lineage (NCBI taxonomy): Bacteria > Bacillati > Actinomycetota > Actinomycetes > Kitasatosporales > Streptomycetaceae > Streptomyces > Streptomyces sp. NPDC001514. The sequence goes on along the minus strand of NZ_JBSFHO010000039.1, from coordinate 38,504 downwards.
CACGCCGAGCGCACCGTAGCGGGCCCCGACCAGGTCCATGGCGGCAATGACGATGCGGTGCAAAACCGTGGCCAAGGTCCAGCTCGCGGCCGATGGCCAGCATCGCTTCCAGCAGCTTCTGCAGCCGTTCCTTGGTCCCGGCCAGGCAGCGCAGTTGTTCGGCGGTCTCTCCCAGGTGATCGCCCAGACGCAGCCGCAGCTCCTGCAGACTCGATCCGCTCGCCGGTTCCGCCGCCTCTTCCTGGGGAGCGCGCTACGCATGGTCGCCTGCCCCTGCTGAAAAGCCGTGGTGAGCCACACCGGCAGAAGGGGCCCGGCGACGTTTGCCCACGTCCGCCGTCCCCGCCCCCCACGGCCCGATGGCGGCAGGGCGGCAAGGGGGGCGGAGGTCTGTAACGCGTCGTGCCGTCAGCCCCGCCATCCGGCCGGCGTGTACTGCTCGGCTTGCTGCCAGCTCGCGGGGATACCCAGCGCCGTAGGCGCGTCCGCGACCCCCGCGCCCGTACGGGGATCCGTACCGGGCAGCGGCTGGCAGGCGGTGCGCAGCAGCATGTACAGGCGGTCGGCGCGTGCCGCGGTTCGCGGCACCACCTGCGTGCGCAAATGGTCGTGGTGGGCCAGCAGCAGCGCCGCCAGGCCGGTGACGTGAGCGGCGGCGATCGCTGTGCCGTCGACCGCGGCATAGCCGTCACCGAGTGCGGTGGTGATCACCGCTGCGCCGGACGCGACCAGGTCCACCCCCGGACCGGTCGGAGTGAACGGAGCCGGGTACGGGCCGGGCCACGGCGGCTGCACCGCAGTGAGCGGGCTGCTGCTGGGGTAGGTGCCGGTATGCGCGAGCGCACCCACCGCCAGCACCCCCGGCAGGATGGCGAGCTGGGTGAGCGGCCCGGCGGTATCCCCCGCCGGGGCGATGACCGTGATCCCGGCGGCGTGCGCATCGGCGAGTTTCCAGGCGGCCAGCTGGGAGCGTACGCCATAGGCGAGGCTGATCTGGGCGATGTCGATGTCTTGGGTAATGCAGTAGTCGACTGCTTCGATCAGGTCGCTGAGGTGCCCGCCGGGAAACAGCTTCAGCGCATGCACCTCGGCCTCCGCCGCGATCCCGGCGATGCCGGCGTTGTTGTCCGCCGCGGCGATGATGCCGGCACACCACGTGCCGTGCCCCGTGACGTCCACGCCCCAGGTGCCGTTCCCGGCTCCGGTGAAGTCGTGCCCGTGCTTGACAGTGTCCTTGAGGTCCGGGTGGGCGGTGTTCACCCCCGAATCGAGCAGCGCGATCCTGATGCCGTGGCCTCGGTAGGTCGGCGGGATCTGGTTGAGCCGCATCGCCTGCGCACCCCAGCCAGTGATGGCCCGGCCCGGGAAGCCCTCGAACGTCTCCGACAGCGCCTGCACCTCCACCACCGCCTCTTGGTTGTTGGAGGGTTGGGGGCGGCCAGTACGGGTCGGCCAGTAGCCGGCCACCGGGCGGACGTAGAGGGCCTGCAGGGTGTCCGGGGTGTCCGTGGCCAGGGTCAGGTTGACGCGTCCATCCGGGCCGGTGGTGCCGTGGACCGGGCCGCCGGTGCCGACCGCCCACACGTGCGCCCCGGCCACCGCCTCCCCGTCACTGCCCACCACGCGCAGGGTGAGGTGTTCGGGCTCCTCGAGGGTGACGGCCAGCATGGGGTCGATCACCGGCACCGGGCCGACACCCACGGAGGGGATGGGGGTGTAGGAGAGCGGTTGGTCGATCTCCACGACCACCTGCGGGTTCCCGGCCAGGGCGCGGGCCCGCTCCTGGGGCATCCTCACCACCGCGATGGGCGGGCAGGCCGGGTGCGGCTCCGCGATCGCCCCCAACCCGCGGGAACGGGACGGCTGCACCTGCGCCACCGGTGCCACATCGGGGTCTTCCTCCAGCAGCTTGAACAGCGCCGAGGCCTCGATCGGCGGCACCCCACCGGTCAGCAGCCCCCACGGCCGGGGCGCCACCAGATAGCGGCCCCACCCCGCCCGCACACCTCGACCCTGGTACCCCAGCGCCTGCGCCTCCCCGCCCATCCGTCCGGCCGGCTCACCTGCCCCGCCCGCAGGCGCCGCCGGCTGCCCGGCCTCACCCGCCGCGCCCTGCGCACGCGGGGTCTTCCCGCCCTTGCCGTTGCCCGGCTTCACACCGTTGCCGCCCTGCTCACTCATTCAGCCAACCGCCATCTCAACGTAAAGCGTCGTCGTACGCCCCGGATCTTCAGTGGCCGGCCGGGAACCGGGCGTCCATGAGCTCCCCGGCCAGCGGTCCGCCGCGCCTTTGCCTCGCCCCGGCGCGACATCCGGCCGGGCAGGCCCGCCTCCCCACACGGGAGGGAGAACGAGCGCTGCCCGGGCGGGTGTCTCACATGCCCAGAGGCGACAGCTGCCCGTACTGCGGCTGCTGCCCGAAGGCGCCCTGGCCCGGGAACTGGCCGGACTGCTGCTGGCCGTAACCACCGCCCCACTGCTGCTGGCCCTGCTGGCCCTGCTGGCTCTGCTGGCTCTGCTGCACCAGCGTCAGGATCGCGATAGGCAGCGCCTGCTGCACGGACTGCTCCACAGCGCTTCGCACGCCCTGGAGCAGGGTGTGGTGCAGCGCGACAGCCAGGTACGGGTGCGCCTGGTGGGCCAAGCCCTGCTGCTGCAGCTGCTGCTGGACCTGCTGGATCTGCTGCAGCGTCTGCTGCATGCGCTGCGCCACCTGCTGGCTCGCCTGCTGGCAGGCCTGCTGGATCGACTGCTGGACCACCTGCGCGATCTGCTGCTGCGACCCGGCGATCTGCTGGCCGAACAGCTGCTGCTGCCCGTACGGCTGCTGGGTCTGCGGCTGGCTGATCTGCTGAGGGGTGTACACGGACATGCGGAACTCCTCCTTGAGCTCTCCGGAAAGCACAGACGAACGGCGCACCGGACAGCCCGGCCGCCGCCACCGAGCAGCAAACCACCAACCGACCAAGAACACATTTCGGGACATACCTCCAAGCGGCGGAGCCACGTGATGGACGTGCTGACAATCGCCGCAGTCACGGCGCCCGCCCTGCACACCAGCGGCGCGGCGGCACCGGGGAAAGTGGGGGCGATGGCCTGGACAGGCCGCCGGGCGCAACAGAGCGTCAGCGAGGGCTTCGGCGGCGTCGTCGCCAAACGCCTCGCCAGCCCCTATCTGCCCGGACGCCGCACCCGCGACTGGATCAAGATCAAGCACCCTGGGGGCGTCGGGGACGTAGCCCACGGCATGGCGCCACGATGACACCGACTTGCAGACGGCCGGCAGGGCTGGCGCCCCACTTCATCCAGGTCGTGGAACCTCACCCCTGCTGAATCCTGGACCCTTGGCATTCCGTGCTTGGCTGGGATACCAGGACTCGAACCTGAACTAACGGAACCAGAAACCGTCGGGCTGCCAATTACCCCATATCCCACTGCCCCGGCTGTCACCGCGGGAGTCCGGTCCAGCCAGGGTGTCCTCGCCGCGGGTGCTGACAAGCATCACGCGACGGGGCACGTCTCGTCGGCGACATTACCCCTGTCCTGCTCGATACACCCGTTCTGCCCGGGGGTGTCGCCCAGGCCTTGGACGTCATTGCATTTGGCGAGTCTGCTGTGGCAGACGAGTGTTCCTGCCCTGTTCGCCGAAGGCACTGCCAACCAGGCTGCGGATGCCGTTGGCGGCGGGGTTCGGTCAGCCGCTTTCCCGGTAGTTCATGAACCAGTGAGTGTCGAAATAGCGGGCCATCGTGAACGGGTGGTGCGGGTCAATGAGGATGCGGCAGACGAACTCCACGGCCTGGCAGTCGAAGGGGACGTCCTCGCCGTCGAAGGACTGGACCACGACGGGCCAGCGGTCGGGGTCCTCACTGTCGGCCCTCCAGCAGTACAGGTCCTCGTACTCAGTGCCCGCCCAGATGAGCAGACCGTCCTCCCTGAGATGCGTCCACGGCTCCTGGTTCAGGTCCAGGTATCCGTCGAAGGCGCCCTCGCCGAACGTCTCGACCATGCGCTTGTAGTCGCTCGGCAGCGCGTTGCCCAGGCGCGACTCCACCTCCACCCAGTCCACGTCCGGCCGCTGGGCGGGCTGTGTCCAGCCGGTGATCCGTCTGAGCCGCTCCATCCAGTCGACATCCTCGTCCGGAGCAACCGCCAAGGGTTGTGGCACCTCCCTGTGAGCGACCACCAACACCGGCCGCTCGGCGCCCTCGGCGTCCCGCGCCGTGCCCGTACCGACCCACTGATTCCCGTACGCCCACGCCCGTATCGTCACGGCGCGGTCCTCGAAGGGGACGAGGAGAGCCGCGCCCTTGGACTCGTCGACCGTCGGATCGCTGAAGCCGTCGAGGACGAGGGTTCTTCGACGGGTTGACCATCGCCCGACCGGCCACGGTCACAGGGGTAGTCGTCGGTCTCGAAAGGACTCGCACGCGTCCGCTCCGACGGGCAATCGCCGCATGTCAGAACAGCCTTCGCGAGACTGCTCCGCGGACCGGGTGCCGCCCAGGGGACGGTTACGGAGCAGCGTCGCCGAATGCCGTCAGAGAGCCGTCCCTCCCCAGGCAACAGCGCCCTTGCCCGGCCCAGTGGATGCGCCAGAGCTTCGGTATCCCCTCATCGCGGCGAATGAGCCCCCAGGTGGCAGCATCGAACACCGAGGTAGGAGGTACCCACTGACCGCGGGAACTCGGGCGCGTCGTGGTCGTTCCTACTGGCTGATCTTGGGAACGATCAGAATTCGGGCTGGTGTCCTGAGTCGGCCTGCTCGTTGAGCTTTCCGAAGGGCACGTGCACGCTCGGTGTCGTCTGCGAGGTGCTCGCCACGTGACTTTGCTGGTCGTCGAAGAAGATGTGCGGCTTGAGGACCTTCATGATCTCGCCCTTGTTGATCCCGCCGAGGAAGAACGCGTCGTTGACCGTGACGCCCCATCGCTTCAGGCTCATCACTGCCCGCTCGTGCGCAGGGGCGGCGCGCGCTGTGACGAGGGAAACATGGAGACGGATCCGGTAGTCGGCGTTCTTCCGTCGTTCCTTCTCCTCTCGCCGCTGGATTCGGTTGATGTTGGCCAGAAATTCCTTCAACGGTCCCGCGTCGTGCGGGACAGCGGCGTTCATCACCTCGTGGGTGCGGAATTCCTCTATCCCACCTGCCTGATACACCTGCTCCGATGCGTCGGTGGCCAGGACCCCGTCGAAGTCGAAGGAGATCCGCAGGTCATGGTCCTCGGTGTCGTCCTCGTGCGGCGCGCCCAGGACGTGGCCTGCGGGCAATCCCGCCAGGACAGCCTCGCGAACATCACACTCGTTCGCCGACAGGAACAGCGACATGTTGAGTGCCGGCATGAATTTGTGGGGCGACCGGCCCTGCATGAAGATGGCCCGGCTTATCGACAGACCGTGCGCCTTTATGGATCTCATGACGCGAAGTCCGGTGTCGGGGTCGTTGCGGGACAAAACGATGACCTCGACCAGCGGGTCACCCTCCTTGCCCAGGTCGTTCAGCGACAGCAGCCGGCGGATGAACGGGAACGCGACCCCGGGACGGAGTGTTTCGTCCAGATGCTCCTCCTGGTAGGCGCGGTAACTCTCTTCGCCCTGCTCCCGGAACACGGCGTCCGACTCGGTCAGGTCGAAAAGAGCGCTGGAGGCGATTCCGATGACAAGCCGGTCCGCCAGCTCGTAGACGGCCACAGCGACCCCTTTGATCAGCCCATTCGCGTTCGTCGCCATCATCGCACCAGCCAGTCTGCTGGTCCCCTCTCGCCTTCGTGTGGGTGCTCAGCGTGTGGTACTCCTCCAGCAGGCGGCCGTGAACGTCTCGACCGCGGGCGCAAACGGTTGGCGCCTGGCCGACCCGATCAGAGGTCCGCTCTCCTTGTCGGCCAAGTGGGCGGGGCAGGTTGGTCTCGGTCCGCTCAAGGGCTCTCTGCGCTACGGCCGTACCGACCGTGACCCGCTGCCCGCGCCGATCCTGGGGCACGTGGACTACCAGCAGGAACCGCGCGTCCAAGAGGAACTGCCCCTGCTCCACGCCCGGATCGACATACGGATCGGCATGCTTCCACCGCCCTGCGCACTGCCCGCGGCCTCGTCCGCCACCCCGACGTCACGGGCTACATGGGACGCAGAGCCCGGATCGCGAGGAGCTCCGGATACTCCTCAGGGGCGAAGCCGACCCGCCCCGCACGGTGGCTGGATTGACAGGTCCATGGCCATTGTCTAGCTTCCTCTGCGGCCGCGGTGCCGAGCAGCCCCGCGCCCCCAGGAGGATGCACATGGTCGCATCGTTCGTCACTCATCGCGCCCTCGACGGCGGGACGTATCGCCTGGAGGGCGACCTCGATCTGCGGGCGCCGTGCACCTCGGCCGTCGAGGTGGTGGTCGGTGGGCGGCTTGTCGAGTTCACCGCCGGGCCGGCCACATTGGGCGACGATGTCGCCGCTTCCCTGGGCATCGGGGCACCCGACTCCGAGCTCACTTTCCGGAACGGCACGCTGCGTATCTACGAGTCGATCGAGCGCGAGCCGCGCTCAGGGCTGGTGGAGCGGCCGTTGCTCGTCGTGTGGCGCGGCGAGCGCCACGCACTCGTGACCCGGCTGTACGGCCTGAGCGTGGCCGAAGTGCTCGGGCTGCTGCGGTCGGTGGGCATCGCCGAGAGCGAGTACGGGCTCGCTCTCCGGCCCGATCCGTCGGCCGGAAGTGCCTTCGCGCGGCCCGCGACGGTGATCAAGGAGGTGCCCGGCCTCGGGCTGCTGGAGCTGTCCCGGCGGACGAAGGAGCACACCGCCCAGCTTCCGCCGTGGAAGGGCGTGGCGGTCGCGTCCGGTGAGCTGTTCCGCGACACACTCTCCGACGGCAGCCCGTTCTTCGTGCTGTCCTCCACCGAGATCTGGGCCACGGTGGTGCCGCTGGCGTCGACTTCCGTCGAGCGAGTGCCCGAGCTCGTCGGACGGCTCGCGCTCCGGCGCACCGGATGAGCCCGGCGGTGATCGGCTTCTACGGCGGGCTGACCGCCTCGATCGTCACGCTGAGCCTGCTCGTGGGTGCGGTCTCCCACGCCGCCCGTCCCGCCGTCCTGAGCGAGGCGCTGCGGGCGCACGGCGTGCTGGGACCGCGGTTCCGCCGGTTCGCCGCCACCGTCGTGCCTTGCGCCGAGGGCGCCCTGGGGGCGGCCGGAGCGGCCGCGCTCCTGACGGTCCACCAGCGAGGGCTGCAGGCCGTACTCGCCGCGGCGACCGTCCTCTTCGGGCTCTACGCCGGCTACACGCGGCACGTCCTCGCCCTCGGTCGCGGGGGTCCGTGCGGCTGTTCGCGCCGGGATGTGCCCCTGAGCCGCTGGGTGACCCGGCGGGCCGCGGCCCTGGCCGGGCTCGCGGCGGCCGGCGCGGTCCTCGCCGGGGCAGGCACGGTACGGGTCTCCGCAGCGGAGCTGGTCACACTGTTGCTCGCGGCTCCCGCCTGCACCGCGCTGCTGTGGTCCCTGCCCGCCGCCATGCACGAGCCGGCCGCAGCCGCCGCTCACCAGCCGGCCACGGCCACTGCTCACCAGCCGCCCGCAGCCGACGATCACCTGCCGACCGCGGCCACTGCTCACCGGCCGACCGAGGCCACCCCGCACCGGACTGCCGAAGGAGTGTCGACGAGATGGACTTCACCACCAGCGCCCTGATCGCCTCGTGGGCGGCGATCGCGCTGCTCGCGCTGGTCGTCTCGGGACTGGTCAGACAGGTGCACCAGCTGTCGCGCGCCCAGCCGAACCGCCCCGGGCGGGTGGGCATCGCACCCGGCGCACCGGCGCCCAGGCTCGATACGGCCAAGCTGGACGACACGGCCGGGCTCGACGGCCTCCTGACCCCGGGCCGCGCCGCGCTGCTGCTGTTCCTCGACGCCGACTGCAGCACCTGCGTCCAGGTGCTCGCCGAGGCCGGAGCCTGGACGATCCGCCAGAGCCAGGGCGGCCAGGGCCACGGGGGCCAAGACCACGGTCACAGCGACGCCGTCGCCCCGCAGCTGCTCGGGCTCTACGCGGGCCCCGCGCCGCACACCGGCGAAGGCGCCGTCCCGGTGCGGGGTGGTCGCCCGGAGCTGTTCACGGCGTACGACATCCCCGCCACCCCGTATGCGGTGGCCATCGACGCGGAGGGGCGGATCGCGCGTTCGGAGCCGCTCGGCTCGGCCACCGCGCTGCTGCGGTTGCTCGACGACATCCATCCCGCAACGCAAAGGAGCCTGCCATGACGTCACTGGACGACGTGCCCACGCTGCGCCGGTCGGGAAGCGTCGGCCGCCGCTCCCGGACCATGCGCGGGGCCCTGCCGTCCTTCGCACCGCGCAGGCGCACCTTGCTGCAGGCGGCGACCGCCGCGGGCTTCGCCTCGCTGGGGGTGTTCCCCGCCGCCCGGCAGGCCTACGCCGACGGCTACGACATCTGGACCGGTGCGTGCCCGAGTTACGCCGAGGACCACAACTGCTCCCCGGGCTGCGGGCCCAGCACCGTCTACGCGGACGCGTGCGTGACGTCAGGGGCGAACACCGGCTTCCACCGGTCGGACGGTGTCACGTGGACGCTGCGGCCGAACCAGTGCTACGCCGGCACCTACGACGGCTGGCTGTGGCGCTACAGCGCGGCCTGCGGCAGCTGCGGCTGCGGCATCGAGCGGCGCTGCCACGACGGGTACCGCAACACCGGCTCCGGCTGGGTGAAGTCCATCTGCCGCTGGACCACCGACTGCGACTGCCCCGGCTCCATCACCTGGCCGACCATCGGCCGCGGTGCCACCGGGCCCGACGTCCACACCATCCAGCACCTGCTCACCCACCACGGTCATCCGACGGATGTCGACGGCATCTTCGGGCCGGACACCGAGGCGCGGGTCGAGGAGTTCCAGTCGGCGAAGGGACTCAGCCCCACGGGCAGCGTCGGCCCGGCCACCTGGCCGGTACTGGTCGTCACCGTGCGCCAAGGAGACGTGAACAATGCCGTACGCGGCGCCCAGCGGCAGCTCAACAAGCACGGCTACGCACTGACGGTCGACGGCAACTTCGGTTCGCTCACACGGCAGGCCGTCATCTCGTTCCAGTCCCTGCACGGCCTGACGGCCGACGGCGTGGTCGGCCAGAACACCTGGCGCACGCTGACCGGGACGGTCTAGATGAGCTCCGGGATGTCCGGCCTCCCCGCGGCCCGGCCGGGCCGCGCCCGCGGCGTACTCATGCTGCTCACCGATCCCGCCCTGCCTGTGGCGGCCCTGGGGATGGCGGCGATCGTCACCGCCCTCTACGCCCCCATGCTGACCTGGGCGGTCACCGGCGGTCTGGCCGGCTACTCGCTCTCCGGATCCGTTTGAACGCGCAACAGCGCGTTCGCGCTGGCCTCGCCAGGTTGGCGGGCAACGTACAGACAGGCGCTGGTCCTCGGCGTGTTCACCGTCGGCCTGCTGGTCGGCGGAGTGCTGACGGCCGGGGTGCTGTGGCTGTTCTCCGGTCTCTTCACACCGCTCCCGGCCGGCGGGCGGCAAGGGCTGATCGCGGCCGCCGCACTGTTCGCCGCGCTGCGCGACGCGGGCAGACTGATGCTGCGGCTGCCGCAGAACGCCCGGCAGATACCGCAGGACGTGCTGCGCCGCCATCTGGCCCGCGGCGCCCTGCAGTTCGGCTTCGAGCTCGGTACGGGCGTGCGCACCTACGTCTCGGCGAGTGCGCCGTACGCGATGGCGGTCGCGGTGCTGCTGTCCGGGGGCTCCTTCGCGCTCGCCCTTGCCGCCGGACTCGGCTTCGGCGCGGGCCGGGCCCTCACCCCGGCCCTGCGCAGGCTCTCCGGGAACGGGGACCACTGGGACGGCCTTCTCGCGCGGCGGCTCAGCGGTATGACCGTCCTGTGCTCCGTGCTGGTCGCCGCCGTCGCCTGTGCGGTGCTCACGTAGCGCCGTTGCCCAATGTCATTGCCCGACGCCCTCGCACGGGTGACTCAACAACGGCTGCTCATAAGGCGGTTGCGCCGGAGGTCTGGTCCTGTGGCAGATGGTGACGCAGTGGACACGCCGCGGTTGCGGCGCCAAACTCGGCTGAGTCCCGTGAGGAAATCAGGACTCGGGACGGAGGCACGATGTTACGACGCACGGCCCGATTCCTTCATCCGGTTGTCATGGTCATGACCTTCACTGTGGGCCCCACCAACCACGCCTGGTCCGCGCCCAGTCGCGGCATCTGAACAGCGAGTCCGACGCACACAGCACCGCTCGTCCCGGCACGGATCACACCTGCCGCGCCGCTCTCCCCACTCTCCCCCGCACCCGAGTAGGAGTGCCCTGATGTCGTCGTCCCGCATCCCCTGGCGCGTCCGCGCCGCAGCGTCCGTGCTGGCGGTGCTCGCCGGTACCGTCGCGTCCGCCGTCCCCGGCCCAGCCGTGGCGGCCTCCCCGCCCGAGAGCCGGCAGTCCGTCACCTTCCACGGCTACCGCATCGAGGTGCCCCCCGACTGGCAGGTGGTCGACCTGGCCGAAAACCCGCGCGCCTGCCTCCGGTTCGACAGACCCGCCGTCTACATAGGCGAGCCCGCCGACCAGAACGACTGCCCTGCCCGAGTCGTCGGCCGTACGGCGGGCATCGTCGTGGAGCCCATCACCGCCCGCTCCGCCGGCCGGGCGACGGCGGCGACCGCCCGGACACAACGCGGAAAGGCCACCGCCCCGTCCGCCGCGTCCAGCAACAACACCATCCAACTCGCGGTCGAGGACGCCGGCGTCCTCGTCACCACCGCCCACACCCCGGCAACCGAGCGCCTGGTGCGCGACGTCCTCGACTCGGCCGAGCTCACCGCGGGCGCCGAACGCACCGAACTGCCCCGCGCCGCACAGCACTCCGACGCCGCGCCCCTGGCCGCGGCCGGGCCACAGCCGGGCAGCTACCTCGGCAAGGGCTTCGACGCCTGCACCGCCCCCTCGCAGGCCGCCATGAACGCCTGGCAGGCGAGCTCGCCGTACAGCGCGGTCGGCGTCTACATCAGCGGCTCCTTCCGCGGCTGCGCACAGCCGAACCTGACCGCGAGCTGGGTGACCAACCAGACCAACAACGGATGGCGCCTGTTCCCCATCGACGTCGGCCGCCAAGCGCCGTGCACCAGCTACTCGCTGAAGATGTCCGCCGACCCGGCCACGGCCAAGTCCCAAGGCGTCACCGCGGCGGCCGGCGCCATCACCGCCGCGTCGAACCTCGGGATCCCGGCGGGCAGCGCCATCTACAGCGACATCGAGGCCTACACCTCCACGGCCTCCTGCAAGGCGGCCGTTCTGTCGTACCTGTCCGGCTGGACCGAACGACTGCACAGCAGCGGCTATCTGTCGGGCTTCTACTCCAGCGCCGCCTCCGGCATCAAGGACGCCGCCAGCGAGTACAACAACAGCGCCTACACGCGCGTCGACCACCTCTTCTACGCGTGGTGGAACGGCGCCGCCGACACCAACACCGGTACCTACGTGCCGTCCACCTACTGGTCCAACCACCAGCGCATCCACCAGTACGTGGGCGAGGTCACCGAGTCCTACGGCGGCTACTCGATCAACATCGACCGCGACTACCTCGACGTGGGCACCGGCACCCCGCCCACGCCCACCTGCACCGGGGCGAACCTCGACTTCACCGCGTACACCACCGTCCAGAGCGGCTCGACCGGCAACCTGGTCAAGGCGGCCCAGTGCCTGCTGAAGGCCGCCGGTTACGACCCGGGCGCCCCGGACGGGGTCTTCGGCCCCGCCACGACCACCGCAGCCAGGAACTTCCAGACCAGCAAGGGGCTCACGGCGGACGGCGTGGTCGGCCCGAAGACCTGGACCGCCCTGCTGTCCCGCGGATCCACCCCCACCATCCAGAACGGCTCGACGGGAGAGGCCGTCACGCGACTGCAGCGCGCCCTGACCGCCGCGCTCGGGCGGACGGTGGCCATCGACGGCGTCTTCGGCTCGGGCACCGGTCAGGCCGTACGCGACTACCAGTCCTCGCGCGGGCTGGGCGTCGACGGCGTGGTCGGCCCCGCCACCTGGGGCGCCCTCCAGTCAGGAAAGTGAGCAGGAACGTGAGCAGAGAAATGAACAGGGAAGTGAGGAACGAATCGTGAGACGACTCGCACGCATCATCACGCTGTTCGCCGCGGTGGCGGGCCTGCTCCTCGGACTGGGCGTCCCCGCGCAGGCCTTCCCCCAGGCCGCGTTCCCGCTGACGAGCAACGGAAACCGGGGCTCCGACGTAGTCGCGCTGCAGCACCTGCTCGCCGCGCACGGCCGCTCCGTGGCCGTGGACGGCGTCTTCGGCTCGGGCACGCACAGCGCGGTGGTGGGCTTCCAGCAGTCCAAGGGCCTGACCGCGGACGGCATCGTCGGCCCCGCCACCTGGGGAGCGCTCGCCGTCACCGTACGGCAGGGCGACAACGGGCCGGCGGTGAAGGCCGTCCAGTCGCTGCTCAATGCCAAGCGGGGTGCCGGCCTCGGGGTCGACGGTGCCTTCGGGCCGGCCACCGCCACCGCCGTCCGCACCTTCCAGTCCCATGCTGGAATCGGCGCGGACGGCGTCGTCGGACCGACCACGTGGAAGAACCTGCTGTGGCACTACGAGAACATCAATTTCGGCGCCGGCACCATGTGCGCACAGAGCCCCGACGGCAACGCCAACGCCCACTGGGCGACAGCGGGCGCCGTCGGTCAGCTTGAGGCCGCCGCCGCCACCTTCGCCGGCACTGGGAACGGCAGACTGCCGGTCGGCGACGCGGGCTTCGAGCACGGTGGGGACATACCCGGCCATGCCAGCCACGAAGTCGGGATGGACATCGACGTGTGGCCGATCCGCACCGACTCGGCGCAGTGCACCGCAGGGCGTATCACCTGGCAGTCGGGGACCTACGACCGTGCGGCCACCCGCAGGCTCGTGCAGGAGATCCGGGCGAAGGCCCCCGGCCATGTCGAGCTGATCTTCTTCAACGATCCGCAGCTGATCTCGGAGGGCCTGACGACGAGCTACCCGAACCACGACAACCACCTGCACATCCGCTACCGGTAGCGCGTCGGCCGCGGGCCCCGGGCGTCGCCTGCGGGTCCGCGGCCGTCGACCGCAGTGGTCAGCGGATGACGAGCGTCGTGCCGGCGACGGCGGGGACCAGTTCCCCGATGACCGGATGTCCGGGCAGCTCACCGGCGACCAGCAGTCCGCCGGAGGTCTGCGCGTCGGCGAGCAGGAGCAGCTCGTCGTCGCTCGCCCGTCCCGCGTCCAGGTGCGGGCGCACCCAGTCGAGATTGCGCCTCGTGCCGCCGCTGATGTACCCGGCCCGCAGGGATTCCCGGGCGCCGTCGAGCACGGGGACGGCGCCGGCGTCCACCACGGCGGTGACGGCGCTGGCACGGGCCAGCTTGTGCAGATGGCCGAGCAGCCCGAATCCGGTCACATCGGTGGCGCACACGGCGCCGGCCTCCAGGGCCGCGGCACTGGCCCGGTCGTTGAGCGCGGCCATGCTGGCGACGGCGTGCGGAAAGACTTCGCCCGTCCGCTTGTGGCGGTTGTTGAGGATCCCGACGCCCAGCGGCTTGGTCAGGGTGAGCGGCACCCCCGGCCGGCCTGCGTCGTTGCGCAGCAGCCGGTCCGGGTCCACCAGGCCGGTCACGGCCATTCCGTAGAGCGGTTCCGGGCTGTCGATGCTGTGGCCTCCGCCAACGAAGCAGCCGGCCCTGCCGGCGACGTCGAGCGCTCCCGCCAGGACCTCCTGGGCCAGCTCTGCGGGCAGGACGTCCCGGGGCCAGCCCAGCAGGTTGAGCGCGACGACGGGCCGGCCGCCCATCGCGTAGACGTCGGAGAGGGCATTGGCGGCGGCGATCCGGCCCCAGTCGCGGGCGTCGTCGACGACCGGCGTGAAGAAGTCGGCCGTCGACACCAGGGCGGATCCGTCACCGGTGCGCACGACCGCGGCGTCGTCGCCGTCGTCGAGTCCGACCAGCAGGCGGTCCTCGCCTGTGCCCGGGGCCTGTCCGGGGATCCGGGGCGGCATCAGTCCCGCGACCATGGTCTCCAGCTCGCCCGGAGGGATCTTGCAGGCGCAGCCGCCGCCGTGTGCGTACTGGGTCAGCCGCACGGGCGCGGCGGGTCCGGCTACGGGGCCAACTGTCGTCATACGGCGATGATTTCAGCTCTTGCCCAAGCGGTGTGCGGGGATCACAATCAGGCTCCGGAGGCGTTGGGCGGGCTGGTGCCCCTCCCGATCTTCAAAATCGGTGTGGTCCGGAAACCGGGCCAGGCGGGTTCGATTCCCGTCCGCCTCCGCTGACTTCGATCGGGGTGGCGCGGGTGGCGGACGGGCAGCGGGAGCCGCCGGCGGATCCCCGGCGGCAGGTGCCGAGCACCACGCTGCTGCTCGACGATCCCCGGCTGAGCGAGGCCTCCGCACGGCTGGGCAGGACCGTCGTCAAGGCCGCGGTCGTCACCGCCCAGCAGGCCGTACGCGAAGGACGGATCGGGCCGGACGACGCCATCGGTGCCGCGCTTGCCGCGCTCCCCGCACGCGCGGCCGGGCTGAGCCCCGTGCACAACGCCACCGGCGTGGTGCTGCACACCAATCTGGGGCGCGCCCCGCTGTCGCGGTCCGCGCTGGAGGCGATGGCGGCGGCCGGCGGATACACGGACGTCGAACTGGACCTGAGCACCGGCAGACGGGCGTCGCGCGGGCGCAGTGCCATGGCGGCCCTACTGGAGGCGGTACCGGCCGCAGAAGCCGTGCACGTCGTCAACAACGGAGCCGCCGCCCTCGCCCTGGCCGTGGCCACGCTGGCTCCGGGGCGCGACGTCCTGCTCAGCCGGGGCGAGTTCGTGGAGATCGGCGACGGCTTCCGGATACCTGAGCTGCTGGCCTCCTGCGGCGCCCGGATACGCGAGGTCGGCACCACCAATCGGACCCGTCTCGACGACTACGCGGACGCCGTCGGCCCGGACACCGGATTCATCCTCAAGATCCACCCGTCGAACTTCACGGTGAGCGGCTTCACCCGGGGCGTGGACACCGGAGAACTGGCGTCGCTGGGACCGCCCGTGGTGGTCGACATCGGATCCGGCCTCCTCGCGCCCGACCCGGTGCTGCCGGGCGAGCCGGACGCGGCCACGACGCTGCGCGCCGGGGCCACCCTGGTCACCGCCAGCGGGGACAAGCTCCTCGGCGGTCCGCAGGCAGGACTGGTCCTCGGCCGGGCCACCGTGGTGGAACGGATGCGCCGCCATCCGCTGGCCCGCGCCCTGCGCGTGGACAAGTTCACCCTGGCCGCGCTCGAGGCGACGCTGCGCGGTCCCGAGCCACCCGTGCACGCCGCCGTGCACATGCCGCTGCCGCAACTGCGCGCACGGACGCAGCGCCTGGCCGAGGCCGCTGCGCGCCGGGGCCTGGACGCGCGCGTCGTGCCCTGCGAGGCGGTGGTCGGAGGCGGCGGCGCCCCCGGGACCGCTCTGCCGTCCTGTGCGCTCAGCCTCCCCGACGACCTGGCAGCACCGCTGCGCACCGGTGAACCCGCCGTGCTGGGCCGGGTGGTGCGCGGCCGGCTGCTGCTGGACCTGCGGTGCGTACCGGAGGCGTACGACGACGACGTCCTCGCCGCGGTGCTGCGCGCGGCGGGTCGGTGAGCATGCGGGTCATCGCGACGGCCGGGCACGTCGACCACGGCAAGAGCACCCTGATCCACGCGCTGACCGGCACCCACCCCGACCGGCTGGCGGAGGAGCGGCGCCGTGGTCTGACCATCGACCTGGGCTTCGCCTGGACGGATCTGCCCTCGGGCGAGCGGCTCGCGTTCGTCGACGTCCCAGGACACGAGAGGTTCGTCCCCACCATGCTGTCCGGTGTGGGGCCCGTGCCCGCCGTGCTGTTCGTCGTCGCCGCGGACGAGGGCTGGAAGCCGCAGTCCGCCGAGCACCTCGCCGCCGTGGACGCCCTGGGCGTACGGCACGGGCTGCTCGCCGTCACCCGCTGCGATCTGGCCGACCCCGGCCCGGCGACGGCGCAGGCGCTGGACCGGATCCGGTCCAGCACCCTCGGAGGCGTCGAGACCGTGGCCGTCAGCGCCCGCACCGGCGCGGGCCTCGCCGAGCTGCGCGCCGCCCTGGACCGGCTGGCCGCGCGGCAGCCGGACGGGGACGCCGAGGCCCCGGTGCGGCTGTGGATCGACCGCTGCTTCACCGTGCGCGGCAGCGGGCTGGTGGTCACCGGCACGCTCGGTGCGGGGCGGATCCGGCGGGGCGACGTCCTGGTGACCGCCCGGTCCGGCCGTTCCGTGCGCGTCAGGGCGCTGCAGGCCCTCGGCGAGGAGACCGGCCTGGTACGGGCAACCGCCCGGGTCGCCGTCAACCTCCGCGGTCTCGAGAAGGAGTCGACCGGCCGCGGCGACGCACTGCTCACCCCCGACAGCTTCCTCCCCTGCCTGCGCTGCGACGTGCGCGTACACGGCGCAACACCGGCCGCGGCACTGCCCCGCACCGCTGTCGCCCACATCGGCTCGGCGGCCGTGCCGGTACGCGTACGGCCGCTCGCTGCGGACATCGCCCGGCTGACCCTGCCTGCACCACTGCCGCTGCGCATCGGTGACCGCGCGGTGCTGCGCGATCCCGGTCTGCGGCGGGTGCTCGCCGGCCTGACAGTGCTCGACCCCCGGCCACCGGACCTGCGGCGCCGCGGCTCCGCGACACGGCGGGCGGCCGAGCTGGGCGACGCTCGCGGCACTCCGAACGAGGCGGACGAGCTACGGCGCCGACTGCTGGTCACGCGCGGGGAGCTGACCGCGATGGGGGTGGCCGTCCACACCACGCCGGTCGCGGACGACTGGCTCGCCGAGCCCGCCCACTGGACCGCCCTGCGCGCCCGGCTGGCCGAACTGGTCGCCGCGTACCGCTCCGAGCGCCCCACCGAGGAGGGCGTACCGCTAGAAACCGCCCGGCACCGCCTCGGGCTGCCCTCCGCCTCCCTGGTGGAGGCACTGATCACACCGCCCCTGCGGATGAGCCACGGGCGCGTGACCGCCGGGCCCCCGGCACTGCCCGCCACTGTCGCGGACGCCGTACGCCGCCTCACCACCGAACTCGCCGGCCGCCCGTTCGCCGCCCCCCACGCCCAGCGGCTCGCGGAACTCGGCCTCGGCCGCCGCGAGCTCGCCACGGCGGCCCGCCACGGAGCGGTACTGCGCCTCGCGGAGCACGTGGTGCTGCTACCGGACGCCCCCCGGCTGGCGGCCGACCGGCTGAGCGCACTCGACCAGCCGTTCACCGTGGGCACGGCGAGCCGCGCCCTGAAGACCAGCCGACGCATCACCATTCCCCTGCTGGAGCACTGCGACGGTCAGGGCATCACCCAGTTGCTCCCCGACAAGCGCCGCCGGTGCGCGCCGCGCAGTCGGCCGGCGTCGGTCACCGCACGACCCTGAACCCGTGCTCCCGCTGGAGCTGTCGGTCGTAGAGCTGCTCGTCGACCACGGCGACCGGCAGTTCGTCGTGAAAAGCCGCACTCCTCGCGCGGGCAGAAGAACGCGGACGAGTCCGCGGTGGCGCGCACCCCGTAGTCCCCGATGTCGGGGACTTGGGCGCCGGGTGTCGGGCGCGTTCTGCGGCGAAGACAGCGAGGTGTTGGCCGGGGAGCCCCGTGGACGGGATGAGATCCGGTCGGGATTCCCGCGCCCGCCGCGGTCAGCCGACTTGTTCCACGTTCGGAGTGGTCATGGGTCGTGCTCGAGTTCTCGGAGTGCTGTATGGGTGTGGCGTGGGGTCCCGCTGGGACCGAAGGGCGCGGCGGCATGAAGGTGGGGCGGAAGCCCTTCGACTACTGGCCGCGAATCTTGCGTCCCGCCTCGGTGGCGGGATACAGAATCGTGTCGGCGGCGCGGCCGCCCGAGTCCTTGACGCCGCCGCTGAAGTTGAGGGCGCTGGCTCAGGACGGCGGTTTCCCACTCCCCCGCAGCGACGACAGCACCAGGCGTCCATAACGGGTGGTGAGCGCACCCGCGGTGACGGCCACAGCAAGCCCAAGGGCCATCAGGAGATGCGTCACCGACTCGTCCCCGAGGACCTGCAGTATGCCGAGCGCAGTACCCAGAGGCAGGCCGAGGATCGTCAGCATTCCCAGCGCGCCGCTGATCTGCTGGCTGTCCTGCGTCTGCACCAGCCTGCTGTAGTCAGCGGCCTCCGCGAGGATCTCGTTGAAGCGTGCGGGAAGCCGGTGCTGGTTCTGGAACGCGAGCAACAGATCGTTGGCCGGGCCGTGGGCGGTGAGGTGCTGCCGCCAGTAGCTGCTGCGGAACACGGCGATGTTCCTCTCCAGCGCGGATACCCGGCGTGCCAGGCCAGTGGACTCGAAAACTTCGGAGAGTTCGTCGGTGAGCTCGTCGATGTGATCTCGCTGGAGCGACCCGAGGAGCAGGGCGTCGAGATAGACCGTACGGGAGTGCAGGGCGCCGAACTCGAAGAAGTCTCCTTCCCCGCTGTCAGCGCGATGGCCGAGGAAGGCGGCTCCCTGTCGCAGGACCAGCGCGCTCCAGTCCGCCGAGATACGGACGGTGCTGCCGAGCTGCTCAACAGCAGTCTCCGGAGCCAGCGGGAAGTCGTCGGGGTTGGAGCGGGAGGCCAACTGCCACAGCCAGCGGTCCGCGGTGGCCGGCAACACCCCTTCGATGCCTGCGCGAAGCGCCGGTTCGTGACTGGCGTCCGGGGTTGCGAAGGCAATGGTGTACGGCCGGGCTATTGCGAACGGTTCGGTCCTGTCGCGCACCTCCGCGACGCGGGCCAGCAGGCCGGAAGGCGCCAGCGGACCAGTGAGCGGCGCGCCCTCGCTGGTAGGGCGTCCCGCTATCGCCCGCAGGACGGGCAGCAGCGGCCGACTCACGCTGAAGTGCATGACGGCGAGGGCGTGATCGGGGTGGCGGGCCGTGGCCGTGCGCAGCAGCTCCATGCCGATGAGACGCAGGCCGTCGTGCTCGACGGACATCGGCTGGTACCAGCGTCGCGGCCGGCCTGGGGCTCCGTACAGCACGCGGGCGGAGGCCGGCGCGAAGTAGGTGGCACGGGTAGCGGCGTCAGTTCGCCGACTGCCCAGCTCGAAAGGGAAGGGGCCCTCGGCCCAGTCAGGTATGCGAAGCAGCCGTACGGGGATGACGACCGTCAACTCCTGGCGCGCACCGGTGACGTTGTCGAGCACCGGTGTGGCAGCGGTCATCCGTAGTACTCCGACGGGTCGGGCTGGTCGAGCCGGATGACGAACTCCGCTCGATCAGGGCGTTCGGGCGATACGTGGAAGCGGACGCGCACATCGCGCCGTTCCACAATCCCCCTCGCGCGTCACCGGTCGGTGGTGCCCGTCCAACACAGGCTATCGCGGCGTGCCGAACCGACAACAGCGCGTCATGCACTGCCCATTTCTCTTTGAAAGTTTTCCTGTCACGCGAACGACGCAAGCGGTACGTTCTGTGCGCCTGACGCCCATCAGCGGGCATACCTCGCCACATCCGGAGGTGGAGCACAGATCATGCGGCTCATGGACGAACTCATACTCGAACGCGGGGCCACCCGTCACGCGAAGACGGGCACGACGTGCGAAGGAATATCCTCGAGCGGGACCGCGGTGGAGTGGGAACTGCGCCTGTCGGGCCGCCCGTTGCTCACCGTCCACGACACTCGATGGCACGACGGCTCGCGTGACCTCGTCCTCTACAAGCCCGTGGTGGTTCCTGAGATCCCTGCCCCGCTGTCCAATCTGCACAACCGACTGCGCAGCGGCATAGCCTCCGCCGGCGCAGGGCGCCTGCGCATCATGGCCTGGATGGCCCGGGTCGATGCGCAAGGCCGCCCCAGGGTGAAGAAGACGTTCACCACTGCGGATCTCGCAGCCGAGTACGGCCTCGGGCATCTGCGCGAACTCACCTCGCGTGAAGGTGTGACGCTGGAACCCCGGGAAGGCCACCCCGACCTGCCCGTGGTGGACCTGGACCAGCCGCAGGACGCCGTCTCCTTCGAGCACGCCCTGTTCTTCCCGGCCGACGACGACGAGACGCCGGTCGTCGCATACATCCACCTCAAGGTACTTCCGGTTCTGCGTCACGTCGGCTGGATATCCCCGCGGGTCGCGTGACAACCGGGGCCGTACGCAGATCACCGCTCTCGTGATCGACGCCTCGAACGACAAAACACCACCGACATCACGAGCGCCGGTCGCGGCGCCCTGGACCGAACGGACGAGCATGACGAACCTTCCCCGTCTGACGGCGACCGGTACGTGCTGGTGCGGCTGCGGCACTGCCATCGGCGCCGGATCCTTCTTCGCGCAGGGACACGACAAGGTGGCCGAAGCGGCCCTGCTCGCCGCCGAGTACGGGTCGTCCGTTCCGCAACTTCTGCACAAGCACGGCTACGGTCCCGGCCACTCCGTTACCGCGAGGGCCGTGGACGCCGGCGTCTGGAAGCGGTGCCCGTCGTGTACGTACGTCGGGGCCCCTGCCAGCATCCGCAACCACGAGAAGAAGGCGCACCCTACCGAGCAGTGAGGGAATCCCCCATGAGCGAGCACCGACCGAGCCAGCGCGTCAGCTTGGAGACGGCAGTCCGTAGGTACCGCGGACTCTGGGATACGCAGCGCGCCCTCACCGCACTTCGTGACGCCGGGCACGAACCGCAGCCGAAGCACACGAGGCAGCTACTCCGCGACTTCGCAAACGAGGGCCTACTGGTCAAGGTGCAGGACCGGCCTGTCCTGTACCGCACCGAGCCTGTGGAAGCAGGCGAGTAACCAGCTACAAGCGGGATTGGGGGTACCAACAGACACCGCACGGTCCGCCAGCCAAGAATCAGCACGACGAA
Source organism: Streptomyces sp. NPDC001514 (assembly GCF_053597075.1). Taxonomy (NCBI): domain Bacteria; kingdom Bacillati; phylum Actinomycetota; class Actinomycetes; order Kitasatosporales; family Streptomycetaceae; genus Streptomyces; species Streptomyces sp. NPDC001514. The sequence goes on along the minus strand of NZ_JBSFHO010000039.1, from coordinate 17,654 downwards.
ACAAAGGCGACGAGGGCAGGATTCGAACCTGCGTCCACCCGGGATCAGAGCCGGGCGCTCCTCCGCAGAGCTTCCTCGTCGCCGCCTTGATCCTGGCCGCAACCGCCGAGCGCGGTCAACTGGTTTGCGACCGGGTCCGGCACTGCGGGGCGTGCGGCCATACGGTGCTCACAGCCATTCCATTGCAGTAGCTCGCTTGCCTTTGCCCGAGAAGATCCCCGCCGAGCGGAGGGCGCTCGCCATGAGGGGGTCGGCGACGGCGACTCCGTGCACGAGCTCGGGCGTCCGGCGGAAGGCGACGGCCTTGGCAGTCGGCCGGGGGCCGGTCCAGCCGCCGGCGACGGGATCCACGCCATGCCGGGCGCAGACCGCCTCGACGAGCGAGCGCGGGCACTCCACCTCGCCTCGGAGGACTTCCCAGGGAAGCGGAAGTTCCGCCCAGATGTAGGTGTCCGGGTGCAGCCCGCCGCCGCTCATGCGGTGCCAGTACGCCACGTCGGCCGCCATCAGGCGGGGAACTTTGCCGAGGCAGATCCGGTCCAGGACGTGCTCCTCACCGAGCTCGGTCAGGAGCGCGAACCAGTGTGTCCGCGCCGTGTTCCATGCCTGTGCGGCCTGGTTCCACGTGGACGAGTCGTTGCCACGACGCACGATCATGGTGTTGCGCTCCAGAGGACCCCTGTTCCAGGCGTCCTCGAGCAGTTGGGCCACCCGGCGCAGGAAGCCGTTCCAGCGCACCAGCAGTTGGGCGAGGTCCTCGTCGGACACTCTTGCGAGCACGTCGGCAGTGGGATGCACATGCGCTATCGCGTACCAACGGGTGCGCTCAGCATGTGCCCGCAGCCGCTGGAAGAGGGCATCGGCGACCTCGTCGTACACCTGCCGCTGCCTGCCGTTGGTGAAGATGCTCCGCATGTAGCCACGTGCTGTGAGGTAGGCGATGAAGGCGGCCGTATCCGGATCGGCGGCGAACTCCTCGTACGGCAGGACATGGGCAAGGGCGCCCTTGCCGGTGACGGTGACCTCGCGGCGGCGCTGTTCGTGGATGAGCCTTGCCAGCTTGGACTCCATCCGGCGCAGCAGTCGGAAGCGCTTGTTGTACTGGCGTTTGGACATCTCGCCCAACCCAGCCGCGGCGCGTTCAGCCCGGTCGAGCCGATCCATACCGAAGTCGTTCTGGCCCAAATCGCGACAGATCTCTTCACCCGCGCGACGGATCACCGCTTCGATTCGCGCGGGATCATCCGCGGCATCCTCCGGGAGCGTCGGCACGCTCGTGAACAGACTCGCCGCTCGGGCCAGCTGGCGCTGCGCGCCGACCGGCCGGGCGAAGTCCTCCAGCATGGACGTGTAGCCGTGCCACAGTTTGCGCAGCGAGTGTTCGGTGGCCTTCGCGAGGGCTGCGTCGGTGGCCGGATCGAGGGTGATGTCCTGGGCGGCGTACAAGTCCTGGATGAGCTGGGCCACGTCCTCCGGACGTTTACGCAGATTGAGAGAGGCGTGCAGTTCACGGAGCAGTTCTTCGGCCGCGGGCGATGGCATACTCCTCAGCCTTTCACCACTCCCGATGGAGCTCCAGCAGTTATTCGCTCCGCCCGCGGGTGAGAGGGAGTCCAAGGTCGCGGCGGTCTACTCCGGCACTGCGTGACGACGCCAAGGGCGAGCCACCGCCCTGCCGTCCGGCCTCGTGCGCACTGGATGCGCCAGCACCAGCGCGGACGGTGGAGGCGTCCCGGATTCACGTCAGGCCACGCGTCAGGCGGGCGCACAACCTCTGGCGTCAGCTCGGCCCACGCGGTCTTTGTCGCGCGCGGGTCCGGATGCTGGTTCACGCCCCAACGATCGGCGACGGAAGCAACGATCACGAGCCCGGGGCCTGCCTCGTCCAACGGGCTGGAGCCCGTGGGCGGTACGGGCAGGCGTTCGGCGCGGGCGTCGGTCGTCATACTCGCCCTGACCGGCGGGCCAGCGGTGCTTCGGATCCGCCCCCACTCCCTGCGGCAGCCCCTCCGCACCGTGGAACGCCACAACCGACCCCAGCAAATGCACCCAAGGCCTGCACGCTCAAACGGTGTAACTCCCGAGTGATCGGCCTGTTTATGGTGCTGGCGGCAGTTCTGACGGTGACTCCGGCCAACGCAAGCGATCAGCGACCCAGCCTGTGTCGGAGGTAGTCCGGCTGGGCCGCACCGATCTCGATGCGGTTCTCGTCGAGTCCGTTGGCGATCCGCAGGAAACCCCCACCAAAGACGAACTCCACTGCCACCGTTCCGGCTGCCAGGTCGCGGCCTGTTGGCCGCCACTCAAGGAGCCCGACCTCGCACAGTTCCTGGCCGACGAACGGTTCGAGGCGTTCATCGCCGTGGGACCACTGGGGCGTGAGCTCGAACCACTCCCACCCGGTGATAGTCGCTGCGGTGTCGATCGTGTTCCAGCCGATCGAGAGTTCGTCGAGCTTCGAGTGGCAAACCTCCACCTGGATGCCGTCGAAGTCCAGCACCACCGGACAGTCGGCGAACTAGTCCCCGTCCTCAGCGAAACGCACCAGGGCGAACCCCGTCAGCCGCCTACCAGCGAGCGTCGCCAGGCGTGCCCCATGCGCCTGCCGAACCGCCTCGATCCCGACCAGGAAGGACGGCTTGAAACCAGAGATCCCCATTTCCACAGCAGCTGAGTCTCCCGTCCTTCAGCTCAACCGGCCAGCACATATTCGAAGCAGCAGGATTCTCGGCGCCACTTGACAGCATGGATTCCACAGAATGATCCGGTTGACGTGGCCTTCGACGTCCCCCGAGCTCCAGGGCAGGGTCAGGCCGGCGGTGACAGCGGCTAGATCCCGTTCGAGGCCGCTGACGAAAGTGTGGAGGCTGGGCAGGTCGTCGGCCCGGACCGCTTCAATGCACTGCGGGAGCCGGTCGCCCTGGAGCTGGGTGAGCATCTTCCCAACGGCGCGAACATGGCTGGTGAGAGCTTCCAGTTCGGGGCAGTGCGCGAGGACGGACTCAACTTTGAGCCTCTCGCTCTCCGGCAGGGTGTCCGGATGGCTAAGGATCCAGCCAGATTTTCAGCAGCCTTCTAGCGGGCGGGGACAGGGAAGAGCATGCAGCTGCTCGTGGCGTGGGCGAGCAGGCGGTCCTGGGAGTCGAACAGCTCGGCCTGGGCGAGGGCGGTGCGGCGGCCCTGGTTGAGGACGGTGCCAACGGCGCTGACCTTGCCGGTGTCGACGGTGATGGGGCGCAGGAATTTCAGGTTCAGGTCGAGCGAGGTGTAGCCCATGTCGGCCGGGAGGACGGACTGCACGGCGCAGCCGGCGGCGGAGTCGAGCAGGGTGGCGTAGACGCCGCCATGGACGCTGCCGATGGGGTTGTAGTGCTCCTCCCCCGGTTCCATCGCGAAGACCGCGCGGCCCGGCTCGACCTCCTCCAGGGTGATTCCGAGGGTCGCGGCGATGGGCGGCGCGGGGAGGCGCCCGGCCAGCACGTCCCGGAGGAACTCCAGACCGCTCGTCCGGCCGACCGCGGCCGCGGAGATCTTCGGGTCCCCCCACTCGAACGTGCGTGACCTCGCCATTGGACGGTTCCTCCTAGACTTACTGGCTTCGTTATTCAAAGCTAGCCAGCCGCACCTCTGGCTGTCAACGCCAAAGCCAGCCTACGATGACCGCATGACCTGGCTGGAGACCAGTACCGAGAACTGCACGGTGCAGCGCACCCTCGACCTCATCGGCGAGAAGTGGTCGCTGCTGGTGCTGCGCGACGCCATGAACGGCGTACGCCGCTTCGACGACTTCCGCCGCCACATGGGACTGTCCGAGGCGGTGCTGGCGGACCGGCTGCGCAAGCTGGTCGCCGCCGGGATCCTGGACACCGTCCCCTACCGCGAGCCCGGCAGCCGTACCCGCAACGAGTACCGGCTCACGCCCAAGGGCTGGGACCTGTGGCCCGCGATGATCGCCCTCAAGCAGTGGGGGGACCGCTACACCGCGGACCCCGAGGGCCCGCCCCTGGAGGTCCGCCACCGCGACTGCGGCGAACCCGTCGAGACCGTAGCCGTCTGCACCGGCGGGCACTACGCGCTCACCCCCCAGCAGGCCTACACCCGCCCCGGGGCCTCGGCCCGCACCGCGCGCTGACCCGCGGCCCGACCCGGGGGCAGGCCGCCTACGCCTCCTCCCCGCGGGTGGCCCTGCCGCCGCCCCGCTGGTGGGGACCGGGTCGCTCTCCGCGACGCTCGTGGAAGGGGGATATCGGGTGGCGGCCTCAGGGCGCGGCAAGGGGCGGGGCGTGTCGGCAGTCGGTGGCCCGGGCGGGCTCGGGGGACACAGCGGGCCCGCCCCGCCTGGCCGAGGAGGGCCGGAACTCCACCGGACAGATGCGGGTGCGGGGCTTCCCTGTTCAGGTCACCGAGAGCGACTCTGAGGTACTCACTCTCGTCGCCTTCACGACCGCCGGTGTCCATACCTTCAGTTTCCTCATCGAGTGGACGAGTGACGGCGTGCCCGGAACCACAGAAGTAAAGGCAGAAGGTGGTGCACTGTTTTCGGTGGCTTCGGGCGACGGTGGACGACAGAACGACTACCAGCAGCAGGACGACACCTTCACACCGCAGAGGTTCAAGGGTCCAGGCAGAGTCCAACTCACCGAACGCGGGGTCGCGACGTCGTTGAACTCGCGACTCCCACAGCAGGGCCCCGGGGATGTGGGCGGATGATTCAGGGCTCCGATGACCTGCTCGGCCATCTCAATGCCGACTGTCGCGGCCATGTTGGTCCCGGCGTCCAACAGCCAGTCCTTGATGCCCGCGACCCGAGCGCTGATCCTGCGGGCACCGCCGGCGCACGCGACTTCCGTCTCGACTAGGGCTGCGGCCTGGAGCTCCCAGGCCCACTCGGTGACCAGCACGCCGTACGGCACGGGCCCGGCGCCGCAGCTTGTGCGTACGGCCACCGCCGTTCTCGGTCGGCGATCCGGTCCGGGAGTTCGAGGATCACCGTCCACGTCCAGTTCAGCCCGACGATGCCAGAGGCCGGGCGGCCGACGCCGATGATGTCGCCGAGCGTGGGCGACGTGATCTCGTCCAGAGTTGCCTCACCAGCACGGGCTCCACCTGCTCCAGTTCATCGACTCCGAGGCGTACCGCGGATGATCGGCGTGCAGTTGAACACCAGCGAGGGACGGCACGTGAGGATGGGTATGGAGCACACATTCCCCGCCCCTCGGCTGGAGCGGTTACCCTCCGTGCGGCAGCGATTACCTGCATCCGGCGCGCCAGCCGGACCGTCGCGGCTGGCCTGGTTAGACGCGTTGCGCGGCATCGCGGCGCTCGTCGTGGTATTCGATCACTCCTCGTACTCGTTCATGGCGGAGTTCCGGCGGGAGATGATGCCGGAGTTCAACACCAGCCGGTACGGCATCATGGTGTTCTTCCTCGTGAGCGGATACATCATCCCCGCGTCGCTTGAGCGCCGGGGCTGCGTCCGGACCTTCTGGATCGGGCGGGTATTCCGTATGTACCCGCTGTGGGCGGCTGTCGTCGTCCCGGTCCTTGCCCTCAGCCTGGTGGGCGTCGCGGAGATTCGCGCTGACTTCGGTCAGCAGAGCGTTGCCGCGGTGACCGTCGCCCATGTCACCTTGCTCCAAGAACTGCTGGGGACGCCCAATCTCCTCCTTGTCCTGTGGACGCTCTCGTATGAGATGGCCTTCTACCTGCTGGTCGTTGCTCTTTTCACGATCCGCCTTCACCAGCGGTCGGCAGCGGTCGCCGTCACCCTGGCCGTGCTCGCCGCCGTAAGCGTGACGGTAGGGGTGTTGCCGCCGGCCTCCGCCCTCTCCGGCGCGCTCGGCACCGGCCCGCTGATCGCGCTCACCTCGATCGTCATGGTGGTCGCCATCTGCTGTGCGAGCACCGGGTCACCGGTGCTTCGCGTGTTAGGGGGCGCGTTGGGCGGCGTGCTGGCGCTCGTCCTGGTCCCGTTCAACAGCACGGTCCCCATGTGGGAGGGCCTGGTGATACTCGCCGTGATGTTCCTCGGCACCGCCGTCTACCGGGCCGAGCACGGTCAGAGCACCTGGCGGTGGGCGGCGTGCACAGCCGTCGTGGTGGTCGCCTGTGCTGTGGGGAGTGCGTACGGGGACGGTGACGGGTCCCATTTCACACGGCGCGGCTGGATCGTGGCGTTCCTGCTGGCCGTGCTCACCTTCGGTGTCGGCCTGGCGTTGCGCCGTCGGCGGATACCGCGCTTGCTGACCGGACTGGGAACGATCAGTTATTCGGTCTACCTGGTGCATCCGGTGCTGCTGGCGGTGACCGACGGCACGATCGGCCGGTGGCGGCGGGACAACCTCGTGCTCGAAGCGGCGTTCTATGCCGTGCTGCTGCCCCTGTGCGTACTGACCTACCGTTACGTCGAAGCGCCGGGCCAGGCATGGGGCCGGAAGCTGGCACGCCGCGTTCAGCCGCCGTGACGAGGCCCTTGCCACACACGTCCCAAATCCTGCCTGGTAGCAAGCCACAACGCCCCGGACGATCAAGGTCCGGGGCGTTGTGACGGCAGATTCCGACGGCTGAAACGCGCAGGCTAACCAGGGGATCCGGACCGCGCCCGACAGGGGACGCGGCCCGAATCCCAGATGCCGCTTGGGTCATCCGTCGATGATCTTCCAACCCTGGTTATCCGTGCCGTCGCAGCGGAATTGGGCAGCCTGTGCGCCCGAGGCGGTGCTCGCGTTCGGAATGCCCAGGCACAGGCCGCTCTTACGGTTCTTGAGCGAGTAGACACCCGAGGGGTGGCCACCCGAAACGAGCTGCCAGTCCTGATTGATGTCGCCGGCCGGATTCGCCTGGATGGCTCCCGCGCCGGCCGCGGTGCTGGCGCCGTTGATACCGAGGTTCTTGCCTGAGCGGACGTTCTGGAAGCTGTAGTAGCTGCCGCCCGCGGCGACAATTTTCCAGTTCTGGGCGGATATCAGATCACCGCCTGACGTGGTGGCCACGGGCTGCTGGACGACCTTGGCGCCGTTGGCGGTGCTACCGCCTGAGGGCTGCAGTAACTTCCCGGACTTGTAGTTCTGAAACCCGATCTTGCCGTCGCCTGCGTCCATGACGGACGGCACCGCCGAAGGCGTCACGTCATCTCTCTGCAGCGACTGAGCATGAGCGATGGCTGGACTGGCCGCCGCCATCAGCGCCCCGGCCAGAGCCGCTGCGACCGCACTTTTGGTGCGTGTTGTGCGCACTTACTTCTCCTTACGCTTGGTGCATTTGGTGTTGCCGGGAGCAGCCAATCAGACCAGCCGGAGAGCTCGCTAGATCGTTTGTTCGATTAGGCCGAAAGCCGCTTACTTGACGGGGCATGTTCAGCATGCTTCCCGGACTCCCGTCACGAGGCCCGTGCCGCATCGGCGGCCTGTCTGGGCCGGGTTGGTGTTCGACCAGAACAGCGCGGTCAGGCCGCGCCTGTCCTCGTCGGTCAACTTCTTCGCCCAGACTGGTCCGGCGAGGACCTGCTGAAGCAGCAGCGTGTTGACGTGGACGAGCGCGGCCTGGAGCCGGTGCAGGGCGAGCATCGAGGTCTCGGCGTGCTCCTTGTCCGGACCCGCCGAGCCCGCGTCGGCCGCGCCGGATAGCTCGGGAATGAAATCGCCGCGCCCTAACCCTCCAGAGCCCCCAGCGATCAAGGGGCGCTCATGGCTCACGTATCGCCGTCGGCGAGCGTTAGGCGTGCTGTGCCAAAGCCAGCCGTCCCCGCCGCGCAGCACGCCTCCTCCTGTCGTATGCGGCCGCGCTGCACAGTTCGCGTACCGGAGCAGCTGGCCGGCCTACGGTGTGTCGAAGGAATCGAGGTGTCCGCGCAGCACGTCCTCGATCTCCGCGATGCCGCCCGCGACCGGCAACGGAAACGGGTTTTCCGCCCCGTTCGCCATCGCAAGGCTGCTGGCGAAGCGCACGAGATGGGGTGCTGGCACCAACGAGTCACGGAGCCACTTGGCGAAGACAGCAGCTGCGCCGGCGGTCACGTCGGTGAGGGTGATGTAGGCGTAGTCGGGCTTGGGCATCGCTGCCGTCCCGTCAATCCATACATCGGGCGCCAGCTCGATTTCGAAGTCGAGCACGGTCATGCCATGGATCCCGGACTTCCGGTACTCCACGGTCGGTTCGGGAAACGCCTCCCTCGAGGCCCTCTCCAGGGACTCCAGCGTCGCGTGCCAAGCGCCGGCGTCGTCCTCAGGCGGGTAGAAGGCAAAGTTCGTTCGGATGTTCCGCTCAGCAGACACAGTCTTCCTCGGTCTCAAGGTACGTATCGCGTCGAGCCGGGCGTATCCGTCATCGCCATCATGGACTGCCAGTAGGCGGCGTTGTCCTGGCCGTTCGTGCCAATTTCCAGGCCCCGGATCTCGCTGTTCGCGGGATTGGCCATGGCCTGCTTGTATCGCACCAGTTCCTTCTCATCACCCGCGTACATGGCATCGACGACAGGGTCCCCAGCGATCTTTCCCTTGTCGTTTACTTTCACTGGCTTGGCCAGCGTGTCTTCGACACGATCGAGGGACCGGAAGCTCTTCTTCTTGCAGTCCGGGTCCCGCACGTGCTTCGCCTCGACGAGGTACCCGCTGAGAGGCCGGAAATCTGGGCGTTCCTGGAGTCACTGCATTGCGGCGAGATCCTTTCCGGCACCGTCGCAGCGATTGAACGGGCCGGAGACGTTGTATCCGCGGAGGACGACCTCGCGGCCGAGCCCGTCGACGAGAGGGAGCCTGGTGGCGGAGCTGCGGCGGACGGGCGCGCCCAGCCCGATAAGAGTGGCGGCAACGAGAATCAGGACACCCATGAGACGCATACGCATCGTCGGCATGCATCCACGTGTCTGACAGATCGTCAACTTGTCAATGGCGGTACGCCTCACCCGTCCCCGTATGCCTTGAACTCAACCTGACTTGAGGTTCTACGGTGCGTGCACCGGCACAAGCGTGAAGAGGGAGCACCACACATGACGATCCAGCCCATCTCCGACGCCGAGCTCGCCGCACAACCCGCCGCGTACTGGACCGGGCTCGCCCACGAGGCCCTCATCGCATTCATCCGAGCCCAGCTCGCCGAGCTCGGCGTCACCCAGCCCCAGTACTGGATTCTGCGCAACCTGTCGAAGAACGACATCTCACCCGACGGCCACGGCATGACCATCCCCGAACTCCAGCAGGCCATGCGCACCTACCTCCGCCGCGAGGGCGACCTGAGGGCGGCAGCGGACTTTCTGCTGGGACGCGGTTGGCTCACCCGTGACGATGAGGGACGGCTGTGGATCACCGAGGCGGGGGACGAAGCACGGGCAGGCCTCAAGCAGCACGCCCCGGCCATCCACGATCGCATCCACCAGGGCATCGACGACGCTGACCACCTGACGGCCATGAGGGTGCTCCACCAGATGATCCGGAGCACCGGCGGCATCCCGGATTAGGGCGAGATCCAGGAAGTGATCACGTATGGGCTGCCATCATGAGCTCATGTTCGAACGGCGCCGCGCCACCGAGAACGACGACCTCGCGCACATCATGAGGCGATTCTTTCGCGAAGTGAACTACCTGAAGCCCTCAGAAATTGCTTTGCAGTATGCGAAACGCTTGCATGAGTCAGACCTGGAACAGTTGCTCGCCAAGAAGCGGACCGAACCCGGCGCGAAGTACTACGTGGGCCTTTCGTGTGAGACGAAGGACTTTGAGACTCTTACGAAGCGAACGTCCCTGATTGCAAACTCGTTACTCCTCTCGCACGGGCACGAAGGGACCTATCACGAATTCGAGCAGACCTCGGACAACAGGGAGTCCGCGAACAGGGTTGACACGATTTCAGCATACGGAGGGAACGATTACCTCACTGCGGGAACCGGGTTAGGGGTTCAGTGTCCGGAAATAGAGGTCGTCGGGAACTGGATCATTGAGGCCAGGGAGCTGCTCTGCTCCGGTCTGGTCTGGTACCTCCCCAGCTACGCGCGCGCGACGCACAGGCTCCGTGCCGACTCCGGAGTGGAGCCCGACGTCTCACTGGCGAGGCTCGCACGAGGGCCGGACCCGGTGGACTACCTCATTCGCGACAGGTGCGCCATAGACGCTTCTGGCGCAGAGGCCATGAAAGGGAGGCTTGTGCGACCGATCCTTCGGATCGACCTTCCCTACGTGGACGGAGTCAGCCTGAGGGATTTCAGTAAGATCACCGTGGGCGAGTTCGACGGATACCGAGAGCTTCGCAACTACTTGCGGGGCGTCTTGCTGGACCTTGACGAAGCGATGGATGCCACGCAGGCCGACCTGGAGCTGACCAAGATCGGCCTCGAGATCGAGGGGCACATCCTCGAGACCGCCTCCAAAATGCGGACACTCAAGCAGAAAAAGCTGATTGCGTCGCTGGGGGCGGGGCTGGGTACGGTGTCGGCTGCTCTTGTTGCGGTGAGCGGGTCGGTACTCGAAAAGGCCCTGCCAGTACTGGGGCTTTCCGGAGGCATTTGGGGCCTGGTCAATTCGATGTCCGACCACCGCGCGAAAGACCTGACGCAGGGCAAGTGGTACTACGTCTGGCTGCTCGGCGAGGCACGCAAAGGCTGACGATCGGCCGTACGGGCGCGTCAGCCAGGTCCACACCGGAATACAGCCGGGACGAGATCCCGGCGTGCCGGAGGTCGTAGGGCCGCCTGGCCGAGCCGGAGGCGCGCTCCGTCCGGGTCAGGCGCGTACGTGCGGGCGCACCCTTCGCGAAGGGACCGGTCCGCGGAGCGCTCCGAACGCGTAGGGGGTGCGTCGGCGCGGGGTCCGGCGCGCTCGGTCGGCGGTTGTCGTGAAACCTGCCCGACAGGGCGCCGCATGGTACCCCGCCAACAGCACGAAAATCCTCATGTGTACCAGCCCACATTTTTCCCTCACATAACCGTCACCCAGGGGCAACCACGGCGGTTCGACAGCGCACCGGCGGTCCCGCGATCGGTGTGTCGCCGGGGCCGAGAGGGTGCGGAAAGGGCGTCGCACGTCGCCGCACCCCGGGCCGCCCCTCCGCGCGGAATCAGCCATTCCAAGCTACTCGCGAGTTCTCATCAGTCTTCGCAAGCCGCCTTTCAGCCAAAGATTGGCGGCAAGTCGCTCAATAGTCTGCCAAATTGGCGAGTTACAGGACAGGAGCGGTCAGTTCCGCTTTGACTGCCCTTTTGCGATCTTCAAGACTGCGCCTCCGACCACCCCGCACTCATCGGGAACTGTGTGCGGGATCTAGCAGGGGGAACCGAAAGCAGAATGAAGAAGAGCCACTCGAACTCCGCTCGCATGCGGAGGGCCGTCACGCGCGGGCTCGTGACCGCCACCGCTCTGGCCTCCGTCAGCGGCATGGCCGCACCGCTCATCGCCGTCGCCGCCCCGTCGGGCGCCGTGGCCGCGGCCGCCGGGATCGGGACCACCGACAAGCAGCGCGTGGACGCCGCTGCCGTGGTGCGCCTCGACCCGAGCCCGGACGTACTGCTGCTCAGCGACCACGACTTCATCCACGCCCTCTGGCAGAAGGCCCGGGACGGCGGGGAGACCTTCGATTCGGTGCGGCTGGCCGCCGAGGCCGCCATGATGAGCGAGGTGGCCGAGGACCACGTCCAGTTCATCGTCACCGGCATCCACGAGGCGTACGCCGTCGACAAGCAGCGCGAGAAGGACAAGGCCGACGCCGCCCGCGCGGCCCGGCTCGCCAAGTCCCAGGCGCTGATCGCGGTCGGCATCCCGAACAGCCCCGACCTGCTCGACCTGAGCGACGACAACTTCATCCGCGCCGTGCTGCGGCACGAGGCCGCCGGTCCCGAGGTCCGCGCCGCCGCCACGAAGGCTCTGGCCGGCGACGCGGCCGCCTGGCAGGAGTTCATCACCAACGGCGCCCGCGAGGCCCACCAGCGCGACGTGGCCAACGAGCTCAAGGAGCTGGAGGAGAAGAACCGCGCGGAGGCCGAGCGCCGCAAGGAGCTCGCCGCCCGCACCAACGCGGCCGCGCTGTTCCGCATCACGCCGTCCGAGGCCATGCTGGCCCTCAGCGACGACAACTTCATCCGCGAACTGCTGCGCACCGCACCGGCCGACGCCAAGGAGAGCGAGCTCTACGCGGCGGCGCAGCGCGCGGTCCTCAGCTCGGACCCGGCCGCGTGGAAGCAGTTCATCCACACCGGCGCCGAAGAGGCGTACAAGAAGGACGACGAGGCGCGCCGCAAGAAGATCGCCGAGGCCAACCGCCGGCTCGCGCTGCAGATCCAGGCCGCCGCCGAGAAGACCGGCGTGAACCCGAACCTGGTCGCGGCCGCGAAGAAGGCGCTGGCCGGCAGCGACGAGGACGTCGCGCAGTTCCTCAAGGAGGACAGCCAGTACCGGGCCAAGCGGCAGTCGCTGCAGCCGGCGAGCGGCAAGCCGGCCGGCTTCTTCATCCGGCAGTCCGGCGTCGACGCCGGCGAGGCGTTCCTCGCTCCCGTGTCCGCGAGCTCCAAGCAGGGCGACCGCGAGGACGCCACCTGGGTCGTCGTGCCCGCGCTGGGCGGCCAGCCGGGCTGCTACTCCTTCGAGTCCGCCCGCAAGCCCGGCCACTACCTGGTCCAGAAGGACCTCCGGGTCCGGATGACCGCGAGCGACGACAGCGCGCAGTTCCGCAAGGACGCCACCTGGTGCGCGAAGAAGGGCCTGAGCGGCTCGGGTACGTCCTTCGAGTCGGCGAGCCAGCCGGGCCGCTTCCTGCGGCAGCACCGGGGTGACCTGTACGCGGCCAACAAGACCGCCAAGAACCGCTTCGACGCGGAGAGGGACTTCGCCCAGGACGCCTCCTGGAAGATCGCCACCCCGCTCGCGCGCTGACCGCCGCCCGCCGAGTCACCTCCTTCAGACTGAGAAGAACGGAAAACCACCCCATGTCCCGGATCGTCCGATCCGTCCTGGCCGTCGCGGCCAGTGTCGCCGCGCTCGCCGGCGGCGTGACCGTCGCCGTCGCCGACGAGACGCCCACCCCGTCCACCCCGTCCGCCGTCGCGGCGGTGGCGCCCTCGACCGTACGGCTCAAGGCCGAGCACAGCGGTCAGTGCCTCACGATCGCCAAGGCCAGCCTGCGCAACGGCACCGACACGGTCCAGTCGGCATGCGCCGACAACGCCGAGAACCAGCGGTTCGACATGGTGTCCACCGGTGCGGGCACCTTCGAGCTGCGGGCCAAGCACAGCGGCAAGTGCGTGGAAGTGGAGGCCTCCGGCACCACGGCCGGTTCGGCCGTCCAGCAGTACTGGTGCGGACAGGGGAAGCACCAGAACTGGCGTCTGGTCATGGTCGACATCGCCAAGGACCTGTACGAACTGCGGCCCGCCCACGTGCCGCAGAACACGACCCGCTGCCTGGACATCACGTCCGCGAGCAAGGAAGACGGCGCGATCGCACGGCTGTGGGCGTGCAACGGCTCGGCCGCGCAGAAGTGGCGCATCGAGCCCGTCACGGCCGCCTGAGCACCCGAACACGCGAGAGGAAACCGATCCCATCATGTCCAGGATCATCCGGGCCGCCCTGGCCGTAGGCGCCACCGTTGCGGTGCTGGCCGGCACCGCGACCGTCGTGCAGGCCGACGAGGGCACCGACGCCCGCTCCGCGGCCGAAGCGGCCCGCGTCGCCGCCGAGAAGGCCCGCAAGGCCGCCGGGGACGACGACCCCGCCGTTGCGGCGCGCGATGCGGCCATCGTCGCGGCTGCCATGCGGTCGGAGGCCGTCTCCCGCGCCGCGATGCCGCACACGGTCGTCCAGCTGACGTCCGCAAACAGCGGCAAGTGCCTGGACGTCGAAGGCGCCAAGACCACGAACGGCATCGACGTCCAGCAGTACACGTGCAACAGCACCTCCGCCCAGAAGTGGAACGCCGTCGCAAAGGCGGGCGGGAGCTTCGAGCTGCGCTCCGTCCTCAGCGGCAAGTGCCTCGAAGTGGAGCGGCAGGGCACCAAGTCCGGTGCCGTCGTCCAGCAGTGGACGTGCGGGGAGGGAGAGCACCAGCGCTGGCAGATGATGCTCGTCGACCCCGTGCGCAAGCTGTACGAGCTGCAGCCCATGCACGCCGACGGCATGTGCCTGGACGTCCCCGGCGCCAAGACGGACAACGGCGTCAACACGCAGCTGTACACCTGCAACCGGACCGCGGCCCAGCTGTGGCAGGTACGGCCGGCCGCGTGAGCCTGCCGAACGGGGCGCGCGAGCACGTCCGTTGAGCGTCGTGGAGGGGCAGGGCCGGCCGTACGGCCCTGCCCCTCCACGACTGTGAACACCTACTTCTTTTCCCAAGGGGGTCTGAGTTGAGTCGTCAGTGGTGGGGCGCGCGAACGTTGGCGGTCGGCGTGCTGGCCGGCGGGATCGCGGTCGCGGGCGTGGTGCCGGCGTGGGCGGGTGCCCGTGCCACGGCTGCCGCACCGTCTTCCGTGGTGTCCTCCGTGTCCGTCGTTCCGGTCGGACAGCCGGAGCAGACACTCTCGCCCGAGCTGGCCGCGGCCATCGAGGAGGCGCGCCGACGGGTGACGTCGATGGCGAAGACGCACCCGGCCGCCGAGGTACGGACTTCGGCGTGGAACGCGCTGCGGAGTTCCCGCGGCGACGAGGCACTCGTCGAGTGGCTCGCGCCCGGCGGCGGCTTCGACTACGCGAAGCAGCGGGCGCGGGACACCCGCGCCCGGAACAAGGCGTTCTGCGAACGTGTGGTCGCCACGCACACGGTGGGGTTCTCCCCCGAGGTGCGGGCGGCCGCGGCGCTGGCGCTGAAGGGGAGCGCCGCCGAGCATGCGGCGTTCGTGAAGACGGGGTACGTCGAGGCGCAGCGGCGCGACCGTGCGGCACGCGAGGCCGGGGAGCGGCAACGGCTGGAGGTCGCCGCCAGGGACCGGGACTTCGTACGCAGCCTCGGTGAGCAGGATCCGGGCGAGCAGGTACGGGTCGCGGCGCAGTGGGCGACGCGGCCGGGTGCCACGGACGCGGACGTGGCGGAGTTCTTCGGCTACGGCTGGGCCACCGGCGCGGCGTTGGACCTGGAGGCGTACCGGACGCGTGTCGCCGACGCAGAAACGATGCGGCACCACACGCTGACGCGCCTGATCAGGGAGGCCACGGCGGCCGAGGCGGCCGTGAACGGCGCGGCGGACGCGGCCAAGGCCCGCGCCGAGGCGGAGCGGGCCTGGAAGGCGGTGTCCGAGCACGCCGGTGCGGCGCAGCGCGCGTGGCTGGCCGAGCAGGCCGCCGCAGCCGCCCAGGCGGAGACCTGGCGGGCCGTCGCCCTGCTGTCCCGGGAGTCGGCGGAGCAGCTCTGGAAGGCGATTTCGGGCACCGCCGAGAGCAACCAGGATGCCTGGGCCGGGGAGCAGGCCGGGGCCGAAAACGCGGCGGCGTTCTGGAAGGCCATGTTCGACCGCGCCCAGGACGGCGAGAGCCGCACCCGGGGCTGATCCCGAGGAGTTCGGCCGGTCCGTGACCGGGGTCGGCCAAACGGCAGAGGAGTTCGGCCGGTCCGTGACCGGGGCCGGCCAAACGGCAGAGGAGTTCGGCCGGTCCGTGACCGGGGCCGGCCGAACGGCATTCGACCACCCCGCCCGCTGACCTGGGCGGGGGTTTCTTGATCCATTCGTGTAGGGGGATTCCCGTGTGGGAAAGGTTCCGGCCCAGGGCCGGAGGGCTACGCGTGGGCGTAGCCGCGAACGTACGGAAGGCCGTGTCCACAGCGGTCGTCCTGGCGGTGCTGGGCACCGCCACCGGCGAGGCCGCTGCCACGGCCGCCGTACGTGACGAGAAGGCGTCGGTGACGCAGACGCTGGAGTCGCTGGATCAGCTGGCGGCGGCGCTGAAGCCGAAGACCGGCGGCGCGGCGCCCGCCGCGAAGTCCGAGCTCGACCGGATCAGCGACGAGCGGGACCGGCAGCTGGTCGAGGACTTCGCCGAGTTCGACGAGGAAGAAGAGGTCCGCGAGGCCGCCAAGAAGGCACTGGCGAGCACCGACCCGAACGCGATCCGGGAGTTTCTGGAGCGCGGCGAGGCCGAGGCCCGCCAGCGCGCCAAGGACAAGCGTGCCGGCGCCGACGTCGCGAACCGCCGGCAGATCGAGAAGCTGCGCGGCACCGGCGGCCCGTTCTTCAACGCCGAGGTCGAGCGGGTCCTGAAGGGTACGGCGCAGGACCGCGCCGACTTCCTGGCCTTCGGCGCGGACATCGCCAAGCAGCGTGACGAGGCGGAGAAGCAGAACGCCGCCAAGCGTGCGGAGGAGAACCGCAAGCGCGTCGAGATGCTGGCGTCGGCGGGCGGCCCCGCGGTGAAGCGGGCCGCGCAGGCCGCGCTGGACTCCAAGGACGACGCGGTGATCGCGGAGTTCCTGGAGAAGGGCTACCAGGTCGCGGCGCAGCAGGACGCCGACGACCGGGCGGCGCACGAGAAGGCGCAGAAGGAGGCCCAGGAGGCCGCGGAGAAGCTGCGTGAGCTGGCCAGGAAGGCGGCCGTCGCCGCCGAGGCCCGCACCAAGCTGATCGCCGCGCACGGCGACGCCGTCAAGGCGCTGAAGAACGCCTCCAACGCCATGTCGTCGGCAGCCTCGGCCGCACGCGAGGCGGACCGGATGCTGTCGGCCGACCGGGCCGGCAAGCGCCTGTCGAACTACGACCCCGTCAAGGCCGAGGTCGCTCGTCAGGTCGGGTACGCCGAAGACGCCGCCAAGGCGGCGCAGGTCGCGGCCGCCCAGGCCAAGGTGCAAGCCGGCGTGCTGGTGGAGACAGGTCTGGAGCACGGCACCCAGTGGTCCGAGGTCGCCGCGGGCATCGCGGCCGCCGCGGACGCCGCGGTGAAGGCCAGCCAGACGGCGCAGCACGCGGTGGACGCCACCGCCGCCGACGCCGCCGGCCTGAACGCCAAGAACCAGGCCGAGCTGCACGAGCAGCAGGCCAAGAAGTGGCGGGCGAACGCCGAGGAGCACGCCCGGGTCGCGGCCCGGCTGGCCGAGGCCGCCGCGCAGCAGGCGAAGATCGCCGCGACCGCTGCGGCGCGTGCCAAGGATGCACGCCTGGCGGCCGAGCAGGCGGAGCGCGAGGCATGGGAGCACGCCCGCAAGACCCGCGCTGCCCGCATCGAGGCGCAGCGCCAGGCCCAGATCGCGGCCGAGCAGCGCAAGATCGCCGAGCGTGAGCGTGACCTCGCCACGGCGGCCCGGGCCCGGGCCGAGCGCGAGCGGGACATCGCCGCTGCGGCGCGTGCCCGCGCCGAGGCCGAGGCCCGTACGGCCTCCGCAGCCCGTGCGCAGGCGCAGGCCGCTGCCGCGACGGCGTCGGCCGCGCGTGCGGACGCCGCCCGCCAGGACGGCATCGCCGCCGAGGCGGACCGCAAGGCACGGAGCGAGGAGGTCAACGCCCGCAACGCCCGCAACGCCGCGTTCGCGGCCGAGCAGCGGCACCAGGCGCAGGAGGCCCGTGCCCGTGCGACGGAGGCGATCGCCGCCTCCGGCCGCGGCACGATCGACGCGGGTGTGGCCCGGGCCGCCGCTGACGCGGCGCGCGCCGACGCCAACACGGCGCGTGAGGCGGCCGGTCAGGCCCGCGGCGCTGCCAACACCGCGAGCGGTGCGGCCGTTCGGGCGCGTTCGGCCGCGACGGAGGCCGCGGGTGC